>DALZRX010000117.1:3194-3717 GCA_032015805.1 Achromobacter sp. | reverse complement strand
GGTCCAGGCCATCATGGAAGCCGCGGCGGAGACCGACAGCCCGGTGATCATGCAAGCCTCGGCCGGTGCGCGCAAATATGCGGGCGAAGGCTTCCTGAAGTACTTGATCCAGGCCGCCGTTGAGTCCTACCCGCAGATCCCCGTGGTCATGCACCAGGATCACGGCCAGTCGCCCAAGATCTGCCAGGGCGCCATCGACCTCGGTTTCTCCAGCGTCATGATGGACGGCTCGCTGAAAGAAGATGGCAAGACCATCGCCGACTACGAATACAACGTTGAAGTCACCAAGAAGGTCGTCGACACCGCGCACAAGCTGGGCGTGACCGTCGAAGGCGAACTCGGCTGCCTGGGTTCCCTGGAAACCATGCAGGGCGACAAGGAAGACGGCCACGGCGCCGACGGCAAGCTGACCATGGACCAGTTGCTGACCGACCCGGAACAAGCCGCCGACTTCGTGCGCCGCACGCAACTGGACGCCCTGGCCATCGCCATCGGCACCAGCCACGGCGCCTACAAGTTCACG
>DALZRX010000117.1:0-3184 GCA_032015805.1 Achromobacter sp. | reverse complement strand
CGGCGTGCGCAAGATCAATATCGACACCGATATCCGTCTGGCCATGACCGGCGCGATCCGCCGCTTCTTCGCCGAGAACCCCGAGAAGTTCGACCCGCGCGAATACCTCAAGCCCGCCCGCGCCGCCGCCAAGGCCATCTGCGTCGCTCGCTACACGGAATTCGGCACGGCCGGCAACGCCAGCAAGATCAAGCCGCTGCCGCTGACCGACATCGCCGCGCAATACGCGTCGGGCAAGCTGTCGCAGGTGGTGCAGTAAGGTCCCAACCGATGCCGCCTTCGTGCTGAAGGCGGCGCGGGTAAAAGGGCTGGCCCTCGCGGGCCAGCCCTTTTTGCTTTTACGGACGTGACGGGCGCGCCGCTACGCCGGCGAATTCTTTCCGAAACTCGGCACCGACCGATCCACCTGATGCCAGGACGGCGCCGAATCCGTCCACAGGCTCACCTTGGAATGAAACGCCTCGGGGTCGTCCAGCGATCCCGCCCGCACCACTTCATAGCCCATGCCTTCCGAGTTGCCGAACAGCGGCGTTCCACAGGACGGGCAGAAGCTGCGCATGACGGTGTGGCCGGAGTCGCCCTGATAACGGTGTTCCTTGGGTTGGCCGCGCAGCAGCGTGACCGCGCCTGCGGGAAAGATCAGGGCGTGGGCGGGGGCGCCGCCGCTGGAATACTGGCAGTCCCGGCAATGACAGGTGGCGGCGCTGATGGGTTCGTCGGTGAGGGCGTAGCGGATGGCGCCGCACTGGCAGCCGCCTGTCATGTGGACCTGCGCGTCAGCGTGGGGCATGCGTTTGGGGGAAGCATCCTGCATACGGCTCTGTCTCCGGGCGGTGGGTTGCGCCGTGACGCTCGGGGCGGCCGGCGCGAATTATGGATGGGAACGAAAG
Source organism: Achromobacter sp. (assembly GCA_032015805.1). GTDB lineage: Bacteria > Pseudomonadota > Gammaproteobacteria > Burkholderiales > Burkholderiaceae_B > Achromobacter. The sequence goes on along the minus strand of DALZRX010000117.1, from coordinate 2,294 downwards.
CCTAACCCGGGTCCCTGCCTGCGGCAAGGCGAACTTATTTGCAGTAATCTATACGCTTTGCAGGAGCCGCCATCCGGTGCTGCTCCCGCCCAGTGTCCAATTTCGTTCCACTTCCCGCCCTGGCGCCCGCCCGCGGCGGGAATGTTCATTTTTGCCATAGGCCATTCCCGTGACTTCTGCTTTGCATGAATCCAGCATCAAGTCCTTGCCGCTGCTGGGACGCGGCAAGGTGCGCGACATGTACGCCGTTGGCGACGACAAGTTGTTGATCGTCGCATCGGATCGCATCTCCGCATTTGACGTGATCCTTGACGACCCCATTCCCGGCAAGGGTCAGGTGCTGACCGAACTGACCGAATTCTGGTTGCAGAAGCTGGCGCACATCCTGCCCAACCACTCCACTGGCGTGAAGCCCGAAGACGTGGTGGCGCCCGACGAGGTGGACCAGGTGCGTGGCCGCGCGGTGGTGGTCAAGCGTCTGAAGCCCATCCTGGTGGAAGCGGTTGCCCGCGGCTACCTGATTGGATCCGGCTGGAAGGACTACCAGGCGACCGGCGCCGTGTGCGGCATCAAGCTGCCGGCCGGTCTGCAACAAGCCAGCAAGCTGCCCGAGCCCATCTTCACGCCCGCGGCCAAGGCCGAGTTCGGCATGCACGACGAGAACGTGGACTTCGCGCATGTGGTCAAGGAAGTCGGCCAGGAAATGGCCGAGCGCATCCGCGACGTCACGCTCAAGCTCTACGCCGAGGCCGCCGCCTTTGCTGCGACCAAGGGCATCATCATCGCCGACACGAAGTTCGAGTTCGGTCTGGACGCTGACGGCACGCTGCACCTGATGGATGAAGTGCTGACGCCCGATTCGTCGCGCTTCTGGCCCGCCGACGGTTATCGCGTGGGCATCAGCCCCCCGTCGTTCGACAAGCAGTTCGTGCGCGACTGGCTCGAGACCCAGACCTGGGACAAGACGCCGCCCGCGCCGCGCCTGCCGCAAGAGGTGCTGGAAAAGACGGCTGCCAAGTATCGCGAAGCCCTCGACCGTCTGATCGCCTGATCCGGCCTCGCCGCAAAACCCGCTTCTTGCCGAGCGGGTTTTTTTTCGTCTTGCAAAGCGCCAGTCCAGGGGAAACCCGCAGTTTTAGATATCAATTATTTCGGATTGTTACGCTATACTCGTCCGCTGCTTGGTTCGGGATTTCCGTAAAGGGAGGAGCGCTGCATGGTGATGATGTTGCCTTTCGTGACCGGCACGCTGGCGGTGTGGTTCGGCCTCGTGGGCAGGCGCCGCCCCTGCGTGACCTTATGGTTGCTTACCCTGGCAATCTTCGCCGCGTGGTGCCGGTACCACATGACCAGTCCGCTGGCGTTGTCCCTGTAAAGCGTCAGCGATGATCTTTTCCCGCAACCCCGCGCGCGGCTCGCGCATCGTGAACGGTCTGGCCCTGCTGGGCGTGACCGCCATCCTCTGCATGGCTTTCGCCTGGCAGTTTGCCTATGACGAACTGCCATGTCCGCTATGCCTGCTGCAACGCGTGGCGTTGATGCTTGCCGGCGTGGGTTTCCTCTTGAACATGCGGCTGGGACCGTCGCCGATGCACTATGCGATGAGCATCGCGGGCGCGCTGGGCGGCATGCTCGCGGCCGGGCGCCAGGTCCTGCTGCACATCGCACCCGGCGATCCGGGCTACGGCACGCCTTTCCTGGGCCTGCATTTCTATACGTGGGCCTTCATCGCCTTCGCGGCGATCATCGTGTTCTGCGTCGTCATGCTGTGCGTCGATCGCAAATGGGGCGACAGCATGCTGAAAAAGCCGGTCTCGGCATTGGGCATGGTCGTCATGACCCTGTTTTTCATCGTCGCGCTGGCAAACGCCGGCAGCACCACGCTGCAGTGCGGTTTCGGGCCATGTCCGGACGATCCGGTCAGCTACCTTTGGCTGGAAACCAGGGCGGCCCCTTAGCGGTCACTCGGCGCCGGGTAAAATAGCGGGTTTCGCGGGCAGGTCCCGCGGTCTCCCGACATTTCGCGGCGCGTGCGCCGTGGTCTCAACTACTAGACACCGGTTATGACAGACCAGACTTCCGCAGCGGCGCAAGCCTCCCCCGTGGTGGGCGTGATTATGGGATCTTCCAGCGATTGGGAGGTCATGAAGCACGCGGTGGCGATGCTGGAGGATTTCGGCGTGGCCTATGAGGCGCGCGTCATCTCCGCGCACCGCATGCCGCAGGACATGGCCGAATACGGCGCCGCCGCGCATCAGCGCGGCCTGCGCGGCATCATCGCCGGCGCCGGCGGC
>DALZRX010000116.1:0-9984 GCA_032015805.1 Achromobacter sp. | reverse complement strand
CAGGCGTGCACGATGGGACGCTGGCTGGCCACTGGCGCACGCGCCGTCACCGGCGTCTCGGTTGGCGCCGGCGACGGCGTGGCGCGGAATGCGAAAGAACGCGCGAGCGGCACTGACGGCAGCCGGCGTCCGGTCAAAAGACTGGTTTCGGCCGGCCCGACGAACAGCACGCCGTCCTGGCGCACGAACCGGCGTAGCACCTGCACGGCCCGTTCCTGCGTGGCCATATCGAAATAGATCAGCAGGTTGCGGCAGAACACGAAATCATACGGCGCCGCGCCCGCCAGCAGGTTCGGATCAAACAGGTTGCCCGGCTGGAACCGCACCTGGCTCCGAACGCGCGCCGCCAATTGATGGCCGTCCGGCACCTCGGAAAAATGTCGGTCGCGAAACGCCAGGTCGCCGCCGCGGAACGAATTGCGTCCGTACACGGCGCGCTGCGCGAATTCGACCATGCGCTCGCTGATGTCCACGGCATCCACATGAAACCGGTGCGGCGGCACACCCGCGTCCAGCAATGCCATGGCGATGGAATACGGCTCTTCCCCACTGGAACACGGCACGCTCAGGACGCGCAGCATGCGGCCTTCAGCACCCGGCGCGAAGAGGCGCTCGCGCGCGAGCGTAGCCATGGCGTCCTGGGATTCCGGATACCGGAAGAACCAGGTTTCGGGCACGATCACGGCCTCGATGAGCTGCTGCATCTCGTCGGGCCAGGCCTGCACCCGCATCAGATAGTCCTGCTCGTCTTCCACGCCGGCGGCATGCATGCGGTGCCGTACGGCGCGCTCGACGGCCGCCTGGCCGATGGAGCCGCTGTCCAATCCCATGCGGCGCTTGAGCAGCCCGCTGAATTCCTCGACCAGGCTCATGCCCGCCCCTCGCCCGCCGACGCGTCACCGCCGGGCGGAAACAACAGCGCCCGCACCGAGGCGGGCAACAGATCATTGACCGAGACGGCCTGCACCATGCCGTGCGCATCGGTCTGGACCGGTCCGAGGTAGCGCGCCTCGGCATTGTCCAACGCATGCGGCTGGAACGCCGCGGGGTCGTAGTGGACCGTCTCCGTAGCCTGTTCCAGGATCATGCCGAGCAGGCGGCCGGCGCTTTCAGGATCGGGCCGATAGCGCACCAGCGCAAGGCGCGTGCTGGTCACCCCGGCAGACGCGCCCGCACCCGCCAGCGCGCTCATATCGAGGACGGGTACGGCCACGCCGCGGCGCTCCATCATGCCGGCCACCCAGTGCGGCGCGCCCGGCACCTGCTTGAGTACCCGCAGCCCCAGCACTTCGGCGATGTCGCCCGCGTCCAGTGCGTAGCGGTCTGCGCCGATCCGGAACAGCAGGTAGAGCCGGCGAGCCGGCGCGGCATGGCCCGCGGCGGCACGCGCGCGAACGGCGGGAGCAGTCATGGAAGCAGTCACACCTTGAAGCGGGAGACGCCGCTGCGCAGGTCATTGGCGACCAGCGTGAGCTCTTCGATGGCGAGGCTGGACTGCCGCAGCGATTCCACCGTCTGCTGGGCGGCGTCGCTGAGCTGCTGCAGGGCCTGGTTGATCTGCTCGGCGCCGGTGGCCTGGGCCTGCATGCCCTCGTTCACCATCTGCACGCGCGGCGCCAGCGTCTGCACCTGCTGGATGATCTGCGAGAGCTGATCGCCGACCTGCTGCATGTCGGCCATGCCGCGGCGCACTTCCTCGGAGAACTTGTCCATGCCCATCACGCCGGCGGATACCGACGACTGGATCTCCCGCACCATCTGCTCAATGTCGTACGTCGCCACGGCGGTCTGGTCCGCCAGGCGGCGGATCTCGGTCGCCACCACCACGAAGCCGCGGCCATATTCGCCCGCCTTCTCGGCCTCGATTGCCGCGTTCAGCGACAGCAGGTTGGTCTGGTCCGCCACTTTAGTGATCGTCGTGACGACCTGCGTGATATTGCCGGCCTTTTCGTTCAGCACCGCGAGCTTGGCGTTGACCGAACCCGCCGCACCGACCACGTTGCGCATCGTGTCTTCCATGCGTGCCAGGCCGACCTGGCCGCTGCCGGCCAGCGTCGCGGTCTGCTCGGCCGCGCTGGAGACTTCGGTCATGGTGCGCACCAGTTCGCGCGACGTGGCCGAGATCTCGCGCGACGTCGCGCCGATCTCCGTGGTCGTGGCGGCGACTTCCGACGCCGTGGCCTGCTGCTGCTTGGAGGTTGCCGCAATTTCCGTCACCGACGTCGCCACCTGCACGGCGGATCGCTGGGTCCTGCCGACCAGGCCGGTCAACTCGTCGACCATGCCGTTGAAGCCGGTCTCGATCGCATTGAACTCATCCTTGCGCGCCAGTTTCAGCCGGCGGGTCAGATCGCCGCTTCCCGTGGCTTCGAGCGTCTTCACGATGTCGCGCATGGGGTTGACGATGGCGCGCAAGAGCAGGTAGCCACACACGATGGACGCGACGATGGCCAGGAGCAGGGACACCAGCATCCCGGTCTCGGCGGAGTCCACGGACTGCTGGATGCTCACCGCCGCATCGTCGGCCTGCTTCTTGTTTTCGATCACCATGCGGGCAAGGATGTCGCGGCCCCGGTAGAACGTCGGCCGCAATTCCGACAGGATGCGCGCCTGCGCGCGGGCCGGATCCGCCAGCATGGCCGGCGACAGGATATCGGCGCGGACGCGCTTGTACTCGTGCAGTTCCTTCTGGAAGTCGTCGAACATCTGCTGGTCGTCCTGCCGGCTGATCGTGCGCCGGTAGAACTCGATGTGCTCGTCAAGCTGCTGATCGTTGCGCGGCAGGGCTTCCAGCGCCGTGCGGCGCTCCGCCTCGGTCGGCGCATTGAAGGCGTCCTGGACAACGACGAAGCCGCCAAACCAGGACGCCCGGATCGACGTGCTGTAGTAGATGCCCGGCACCGCGTCGGTGTTGATCATCTGGGCTTCAGCTTCGACATGCAGCAGCCGCCGGTAGTCGACCACCACCATCAGCGTCATGATGGCGAGAACCGCCAGGAAACTGACCAGGATGCGCTGGCGGAGCGTCACATTCTTCATGCCGGGAGACCTTTGTCCTTTATCGACTCGTCGACGCCCTACTGGGACGCCCATGGTTTATTCCCGCGCTGGCCAATCCGTGGCCAGCGGTTTTTTCGGGAATATGGGAAATTTCGACAATTATTACAAAGGTGTCGAGTCACAGCCATGAAAAACGCGGAAAAACGCAAAACATGGCCGGCTTGTCGGAAAAATGCAAAGCTCTATTACATAAGATCAAGGAGTTCTGTTAGCAGAAGTACCTTGACCGTCAGCCCGCGCTGCCCCAAAGCGGCGCCGGCGGCCGGTCCTGCACCCAGTCGCGCGCCTTTTCGTAGGCGTGGGCCAGTTGCAGCACGGCAAGGTCGCCGCGAGGCGGACCGATAAGCTGCATGCCCATCGGCAGGCCGGCAGCATTGAACCCCACCGGCACGCTGATGACCGGGCAGCCAGCCAGCGTCCAGGGCGTCACGGTCTCCATCCAGCGGTGATACGTGTCCATCGGCCGGCCCGCGATCTCCTTCGGCCAGTCCAGGTTCACATCGAACGGGAACACCTGCGCGGACGGCACGGCCAGGTAGTCGACGTCTTCGAACATGCGCAGCACGGTCTGATACCACGCGCTGCGTTCCTCGGTCGCCTGGTAGATCTGGCGGGCGGTGATGCCTTCCAGCCCCTCCACCTCCCAGATCAGCGCGGGCTTGACCAGCTTGCGGGTTTCGGGGTTGTTGACCAGGGCATGGAACTGCCCGCCCACCATCAGGTGGCGGTGCGCCAGCCAGATGCGCCACAGCCGGTCGCCCGCGAACGGCACCAGGTAGGCGTCGACCTGGCAGCCCGCCGTCTCCAGGTCCTTCAAGGCCTTTTCGCAAAGCTCCAGGATGCCGGGTTCCATCGGCAAATACCCGTTCCAGTCGCCCAGCCATCCCACGCGCTTGCCGGCAAGATCCGCATCCAGCGGCTGAGCGTACTGCGCCGGGTCGTCCGTCAGGGACAGCGGCGCGCGCTTGTCGTGGCCGGCGATCACCGACAGCAACAGGGCCACGTCGCGCGGCGTGCGTCCCATGGGACCTTCATACGAAAGCTGCTTTAGAAACACCTCGGGCGAAGGACCGGAAGGAACGCGGCCCGCCGAGGGGCGCATGCCATAGACGTTGCAGAACGCCGCCGGGTTGCGCAGCGAGCCGCCGAAATCGCTGCCGTCGGCCACGGGGAGCATGCGCGCGGCAAGCGCTGCCGCCGCCCCGCCGCTGCTGCCGCCCGCGGTCTTGGTCGCGTCGTAGGGATTGCCGGTGGCGCCATAGACCTTGTTGTAGGTGTGCGAGCCCAGGCCGAATTCCGGCACATTGCTGCGGCCGATGAAGATGGCGCCGGCGGCTCGCATGCGCTCGACCAATATCGAGTCGTGCGCCGTCACCACGTCCTGGTAGACCAGCGACCCCATCGACGTGACCATGCCGCGCACGGCGGTCAGGTCCTTGGGTGCCTGCGGCATGCCATGCAGCCAGCCCTGCCACTGCCCGGCGGCAAGTTGCGCATCGCGCTCATCGGCCTCTCGCAGCAGATCGCCGCTGTCACGACGGGCAACGATGGCGTTCAGCTTGGGGTTGACCTGATCGATATGCGCCAGGTACGCCTGCATCACCTCGCGGCAGGACACCCGGCGGCTTCGGATGGCATCCGACAGCGCGTGCGCGGGCATGGCCACGATTTCGTTCAGCGAAGCGGGTGTAGGCATGGACGTTTGTCTCCTGGGAGCACGCCGCGGATCGCCGGACGCGCGTATTGTCATTGGGCGCAGCGCGGCTGCCGGCCGCGCGCATGGCGACAATACTACGCAAATCAGACGCGCCGCGCCTGGCCCGCCCCGCCCCGGGCTACTGACGCGCCAGACCCGTCTTGCCAATCAATTCCAGCAACCCATCCGACAAGGTTCCGCGCCAGCTCAGGTAATCGTGCCCGCCCGCAACTTCGCGATGGGTCACAAGGTAGCCCTTGGCACGCAGCACATCGCGAAGATGGCGATTGGTCTCCAGGATGCCGGGCTGGCCGCCCCGCCCGGACTCGAACAGTCCCGCGCCCAGGAAGAAGCGCACCGGCAGCTTGCGCACCGCCACGAACTGCCGGGTCAGCCATTGATCTTCCTCGCCGGGCGGCGCCCACCAATACGAACCGGATTGGCTGAGCACATTGCCGAAAACCTCCGGATGACGCAGCGCCGCATACGACGACGCGAGACCGCCATAACTGGAACCGCCGATCACCGTGCGCGCCGCCGGCGCCGCAATGCCCTGCTTGCGCGCCCAGGGCATGAGCTCTTGCGCCAGGAAATCGGCGAAGTCAGGATTGGGCGGCAGTTCGCGGCCGCGCGAGTCTGCGGTGGGGTTATCGATCAGCAGGGCTGCGGTGGGCGGAATCACGCCGGCCGCGATCATGTTGTCCAGGATGGTCGGCGTGGGCACCCGTCCCAGATAGGCGCCGGCGTCGAACAGCACCAGCACGTGATTGTCCTGCCCGCCAGGCTTCCAGCCTGCCGGCCGGTACAGGTGAATGGTGCGCGTATTGCCCAGGATGTCGCTGCGCAGCTCCAGCGCTTGGACGCTGCCGGCCGGCACGCCCGCACGCGGCTCGACCCATGGCTGCGGCGGCGCGTCCGCCAGTTCCAGCACCGAATAGGTCTGGAAGGCGTCGATGCCGCGTTCGGGATAGACCTTGGGATTGTTCGGATCGGCCTGCGCCGTGGCGAGGATGGCGCGGCGTCGCGCCATGCCCGTTCCCGGCAGCTCCGGCACGTCGGGCGCCAGCCGGTACGACAGGCGCGCCGTCTTCGGCACCAGGAAGGTCACATACCAGACGTCGGATTCCCCCAGCCGAGACAACTGCGCATGGTCCGTCGAGGGGCCGCCAAACAGACGCACATTGCGTTCCGCGCCCTGCCACAGGAACGTCACGCGGTCTTGCGTGGCGTTTGCCGGCTCAATCAGCGGCGTGCCCTGGCGCTTCATCTCTTCCCAGAACGCGGCCGTCGTGCCGCCCTGCGCGAGCGTCTGCGACAGCGCGGCCAGACGCGGGCTATCCAGGGTGGGCGCCGGCGCATGCTGCTCGGACAGCGGCAGGCGTTCGGTCACCGACCACCTGTACGTGCCCTCTCCCTGCGCGCGCACGGTGTAGACGCCGTCGGCCGGGCCCACCAGCATCAGCACGCCCGCGGGCTTTTCGCGGTCGGTCAGCCGGCGCACGTGGCGGCCTTGCGGGTCCAGCAGATCCAGCGTCACGCCGCTGTCCGCGGACCATGTGCCTGCCACGAATTCGCCTTTCTGCATCGGCAACGGCTTGTCTGCAGGGGCCTGCGCCGTCACCGCGCCTTGCGCCGACTGCGCAGCCGCCTGACCCGGCGCCATCGTGGCCAACGCAGCGGTCAATGCCGCTGTCAACGCAACGCCCAACGCCGTGAAAGTATGGCCACTGCGCCGCCCATTCATCTGTTGCATATCCATCCGCCTTAATAAGAATGGATATCATTATTACCTGAAACGCATTCGGCAACCTTCGGAACACGCGCCCGCGTAAATTACGGCGCGTCGCTTGAGCCATATCAAACCCTGCGAATCGGCCGCCGACCTAAGATCGCCTCCTGCCCCGCCTGGAGACCATCTTGACCACTACCGCCACCGATACCATCGACCTTTGCACCGAAGCCGAAATCCGGGACATGGTCCACACCTTCTATGGCATGGCGCGCGCCGACGAGGCGCTTGGCCCCATCTTCAACGGCATGGTCCATGACTGGGACGAGCATCTGGCAACGCTCTCGGACTTCTGGTCCGCGGTGATCCTGGGCACCCGGCGATTCACGGGCATGCCCATGCCCAAGCACGCGGCCATGCCCAACCTGAAAGCCGAGCTCTTCGAACGCTGGCTGGTCCTCTTCGGCGAAACCACCGACGCCCTGCCCAACCGCGCCCTCGCCGATGCCGCGCAGGAAATGGCCAAGCGCATGGCGCGCAGCCTCTGGTACGGCTATCAGCTTTCGCGAGATCCCAGCCAGCCGCTCACGGAACTACGCCCCGCCTAGCGCATTGCCCGCTCAGTCCACCCGCCACCATCCGGGCAGCAGCCCGCGCACCTTGGCGCGACGATAGCGATCGTCGATGAGGTGCACGGTGCCCACATCCTGTTCGGTCCGGATGACCCGGCCCGCCGCCTGCACCACCTTCTGCATGCCCGGGTACAGATACGTGTAGTCGTAGCCGTTCTCTTCGCCATAGCGCAGGTCCATGGCGCGCTTCATGTTTTCATTTACCGGATTGACCTGCGGCAGCCCCAGCGTCGCGATGAAGGCGCCGATCAGCCGCTTGCCCGGCAGGTCCACACCTTCCGAGAACGCACCGCCCAGCACCGCGAATCCCACGCCCCGGCCCGTTTCCGTGAACCGAGCCAGAAAGGCCGCCCGGCCCGGCTCGTCCATGCCGGGCGTCTGCAGCCAGATCGGCACCTGCGGGTGGCGCTCCCGCATCAGGTCGGCCACGCGCTTCAGATAATCAAAGCTGCTCAGAAAACCCAGGTAATTGCCCGGACGCTCGGCGTACTGCCGGGCGATCAGGTCCGCGATGGGCGCCAGCGAACGCTCGCGGTCACGAAAGCGCGTGGACACGTTGCCCACCACGCGCACCGCCAACTGCTCCGCCTGGAACGGCGCAGCCACGTCGATCCAGGGCGTGTCGTTGGGCAGGCCCAGCGTGTCGCGATAGAACTGCTGTGGACTCAGCGTGCCTGAAAACAGAACCGTCGCATGCGCCGCCGCATAACGCGCCGCGAGATATGGCGCGGGAATCACATTGCGCACGCACAGCGTCGACGGCGGGGTCTTCGCGCTGCTGACGCCGCCGTCGCCCAGCGTCACATCGAACAGCGCGTGCGGGCCGAACTGTTCGGCCAGCCGCATGAAATGCAGCGCTTCAAAATAGAACCCCAGCAAGGGATCGTCCTGCGCCAGCGGTGTCTGGCCGATGAACTCGGTGATGGCCGCCACCGCCTTCTGGACCGCCGACAGCACGCCCGCCGGCGCGGCGTCGTAGGCCTGATAGCGTTCGGCCTGCTTCTTGTTCAGCGCGTTCCAGGACCGGTGCAGTCCGTCCAGCGGCTTCTTCAGCGCCTTGGGCGCCGCGTGGCGCGCGGCGGTCAGCCGGTTCTGGTCGAGTTCGCCGGTATACATGCGGCGCGCCCGGTCCACCAGGTTGTGGGCCTCGTCGACCAGCACGGCCACCTTCCACTGATGCGCCTGCGTCAGCGCATACAGCATCGCCGTGGCGTCGTAGTAGTAGTTGTAATCGCCCACCACCACATCGCTCCAGCGGATCAGCTCCTGCGACAGGTAATACGGGCAGATATCGTGTTCGAGCGCGGTGGCGCGCACGGCGGGCGCGTCCAGCCGCGTATATTCAAGCGCGGCGGCGCGGGCCTGCGGCAGGCGGTCATAGAAGCCGCGCGCCAGCGGGCAAGAATCCCCATGGCAAGCCAGATCCGGATGCACGCAGCTTTTATCGCGCGCCTGCAGATCCAGGATGCGCAACCCGGGCGCCGCAGGCTGCGCATTGACGGTTTCCAATGCCTGCACCGCCAGCCCGCGGCCAGATCCTTTTGCCGCCAGGAAGAACACCTTGTCCAGACCGGTACCCGGACTTGCCTTGAGCAGCGGAAAGATCGTGCCCAGCGTCTTGCCGATGCCCGTGGGGGCCTGCGCCATCAGGCAACGGCCATCGCGCGCCGTGCGATACACGGCCACCGCAAGATCCCGCTGTCCCGCGCGAAATTCGCCGTGCGGGAACGCCAGCTTCTCAAGCGCCGCATCGCGCGACTGCCGGTGCGCCAGTTCGGTCTTGGCCCAGGCCAGAAACCGCTCGCATTGCTGCTGGAAGAACGCCGCCAGATCGGCGGCGTCGTGCGTTTCCACCAGCACGGTCTCTTCCTCGGTCGCCACGTTGTAGTACACCAGCGCCACGCGCACGTTGGGCAAGCCGCGCGCCTGGCACAGCAGATGGCCGTACACGCGCGCCTGCGCCCAATGCACCACGCGATGATTCTCGCGCACGCTGTCGAACTGGCCACGGTAGGTCTTGATCTCTTCGAGCTGGTTGGCGGCGGGATCGTAGCCGTCGGCGCGGCCGCGCACCAGCAGGTCGTCGAAGGAGCCGGACAACGAGACTTCGGTTTCGTAATCCGGACCGCGCCGCCCCGTCACAGCCGCGTGGCCGGCCATGCCTTCCAGGCCGCTGGGCGCGGGCGTGAAGCGCAAGTCCAGGTCGCCCGCCCGCGCCGTGAACTCGCACAGCGCGCGCACCGCCACCGCGTAGCTCATGCGGCCTCCTGCACCCAGCTCACGTGGCACACACGCACCGGCATGCCGTGCGCCACGCAGTACTGCAGCCATCGGATCTGGTTGTCCTGCAGCTTGTCGCCCGGCCCCTTCACCTCGATCAGTTCATAGCGGCGTTCCGCGGGCCAGAATCGCACCAGATCCGGCAGACCGGTCCGATTACCCTTCACGTCGCGCAGCAGCCGCGTGAAAAACAGCTTCAGATGCGCGGCCGGCAGGCAGTCCAGCGCCTGCGACAGCAGCGATTCGGACAAGGCGCCCCAGAAAACAAACGGCGACTGCACGCCCGCCTTGTCGGCGTAACGCTGCAGGATGACGTCCCGATAGGCGGGCGTTTCAAGCTGCGAAAGGCAGGCCTCGAAGTGCGCCGTCCGACGCGCATGAAAGTCCGGCGATTCCAGGTCGGCGGGGCCACGCTGAAAGGGATGAAAGAACGCGCCCGGCAAGGGCGCGAACACCGCCGGCCAGCACAACAGGCCAAACAGCGAATTGATCAGTGCGTTCTCGACGTAATGCACCGGCGCGTCGTCCTGATGCAGATGGTCGCGCGTCACGTACTCGACCGAGGACGGCTGCGCCGGGCGCGCGAG
>DALZRX010000115.1:0-10015 GCA_032015805.1 Achromobacter sp. | reverse complement strand
GCCCGGGCCACGGGCGCGACGCGTTCAGGCCGGCGCCGCAAACACGTCGGTCATGAACTGCGTGGATTTGATGCCGGTGCCGGTCAGCAGCACCACCGTGCGTTCGCCCGCCTGAATCGCGCCACGCGCGTGCAACATGTCCAGGGCCGCCGCGGCCGTCGCGCTGGTCGGTTCGGCATACAGGCCGCAGGCCGCCAGCTTCCTGACAGCCGCCACGATGTCGGCCTCCGGCACCGCCACGGTCTGGCCGCCGCTCATGCGCACCGCCCGCAACACTTCCCGCAAGCGCACCGGATGCTTGATGGCCGTCCCTTCAGCAACCGTCGGCAACACCTCGCGCGGCACCCACGCTTCCGATCCTGCCTGGAAACTGGCGTCCACCGGCGAACAATTGAGCGGCTGCGCCACGAACAGGCGCGGCAGCTTGGTGATCTGCCGGGACGCCATCAGTTCGGTAAAGCCGATGGCGCACCCCAGCACGTTGCTGCCCGCGCCGGCCGGAATGACGATGTTGTCCGGCGCCTGGAAACCGAAGTCTTCCCACAATTCGTAGGCGATGGTCTTGGTGCCTTGCAGGAAGAACGGCTGCCAGTTGTGGCTGGCATAGAAGATATCGGCCGATGCGCGGATCGCTTCGGCCTGTGCGTTCTCGCGGGGTCCCTCCACCAGACAGACCCTGGCGTTGAACGCGCGAATCTGCGCCACCTTGGCGGCTGACGTGTACGCCGGCGCGAAGACGGTCACGTCCATGCCCGCCGCCGCGCCAAACGCCGCCACGGCCGCGCCGCCGTTGCCGGAACTGTCCTCGGCCACGGCCTTGATGCCGATCTGCCGCAGCCATGACAGCATCACCGCAGCGCCCCTGTCCTTGAAGCTGCAGGTGGGGTTGAACCATTCCAGCTTGAAATGCGGCCGCAGCGAGCCCCAGGCGCGTTCGACCATCGGCGTGCCACCCTCTCCCATCGTTACCGGGCGCGCAATGTCGCGCGGCAGCGCGGCGCCATAGCGCCACACCGAGCGCTTGCTGGTTTCAATGTCGTAGCGCGAAATGCCACGCAAGGGGGAAATCATCAGGGGCGTCTGAGCGTCGGAACACCAGCGGCGTTCATCCAACGCATGACGCGCGCCGGTCAGCGGGTCGTAATAGTGGGGATTTGGCATGAAGTACTGCGATATATCAAATGAGCAGAGTCTACGTGCCGTTGCGCAAACAGCGTTGCAATATCATGTTGCGATAGTCGCAACGGGAGAACCCTCATGGAACGTGGCGCGCTATGGGAACACCAGGTTTTTTGCGCCGTCGCCGAACGCCAGAGCTTCGTGCTGGCGGCGCGTGCACTCAGCGCATCGCCCAGCGCCGTCACCCGCGCCGTGCAATCGCTTGAACGGCAGGTCGGCGCGCAACTGTTGTCGCGCAGCAAGAGCAGCGTCGTGCTCACGCCGCAAGGCGAAAGCTACTTTCAATCCGCGCGCGAGATGCTGCGGCTGGATGAACAGGCGCGCGACCAGTTAAGCGCGGTGCAGCGCGGCGCGCATGGCCGGCTGCGCTTTTCCGTGCCCGACCTTCTGGGCGTCATCTTGCTGCCCGCGGTACTGCGCCGTTATACCGACGAACATCCCGGCGTCAGCGTCGACGTCCTGTATACGGACAAATGGGTCGACCCCATCGCCGAGGGCCTGGACTTCGCGATCCGCGGTGGATTCCCCGCCTCCAGCGACCTGCTTGGCACCCAGCTCTGGACCTACGAACGGATGCTGTGCGCCAGCCCCGACTATGTGGCGCGCATGGGTTTGCCACGCAACCCCGACGATCTGGCGCCGCATCGCCTGCTCACGCACACCGGCCCGCGCATCCTGAAGGACTGGTATCTGCGGGACGGCGACCGCCAGATCGTCAGGCTGCATACCAAGCCGGCCTTGCGCGTCAGCAGCGGCAGCGGCCTGATGGCGCTGGTGCTGCAGGGGATGGGCATTGCCCGGCTGGCAAACTGGGCAGCCCTGCCGGAACTCGAGCGCGGCACGCTCGTGCGCGTCTGCCCCGGCTACACGGTGACTTCGGTGCAGGGATTGGCGCCGCAAATGCACGCCGTGTATGCGTCGCGATCGCTGCCGGCGCGCGCCCGCGCAATGCTGGCTGCAATCGCCGCCTGCGCCACCAACCTGCCGCGCTGAGGTGCGCGCCCGTCAGCGCGCCCTCGCCCGCCTTTACGCGCGCTGACGGCGCGCGTCCAACGCCACCGCTTCGCCGCGCTTCTTGAACAGCAGGTAATACGCCGCGGCGAGCAACAACAGAAACGGCACGCCGAACACCAGCGTCAGCTTGAAGACGCTGGTGAAATACGTGGTGACCAGAATGGCCAGCATCGCGCCCGCGCCCAGCAGCGTCAGCACCGGAAAGCCCGGCATGCGGAACGACAGCCTGGCGCCGCCCTCGCGCACCCAGCGGCGGCGAAAGAAGTAGTGCGTGACGAAGATCATCATCCAGGTAAAGAGCGCACCGAACATCGAAATGGCCATCATCAGCGTGAAGGCCGTCTCGGGATACAACACGTTCAGCACCGTGGCAATCGCGATGCCGCTGGTGGACAGCAGCAGTGCGTTAAGCGGCGTGCCGCTGCGGGACAACCGGCCCAGCGCCGATGGCGCGTGACCCGCGCGCGACAGGCTGAACATCATGCGGGTGGTGATGTAGAGCTGGCTGTTCATCGCGGACAGCGCGGCCACCAGCACGATGAAGTTGATGACGCCCGCCGCGCCCGGTATCTCAAGCGCCTGCATCACCTTCACGAACGGGCTGCCGCCCTTGCCCGCTTCATCCCACGGCACGATGGCCAGGATCAGCGCCAGCGTCAGCAGGTAGAAAACGACCAGCCGGACGATGGTGGCGCGAAACGCCTGCTTGACGGCGCGTTCGGGGTCTTCGGCTTCGCCTGCCGCCACGGCGATCATCTCCACGCTCAGGTAACTGAAGATCGAGATCACGACCGCGATCCACATGCCCCACACGCCGTTGGGGAAGAATCCGCCATGCGAGGTGTACCGCGCCGTGCCGTACTGCGGGTTGCCCCAGACCACGTAGGCGCCCAGGATGATGAACGCGATGATGGCACTGATCTTGATGGTGGAAAACCAGTATTCGATCGTGCCAAACGCCTTGACGCTCATTGCGTTGATGAGAATGAGCGCCGCGGAGAACACGCATACCCACTGCCATCCCGGCACGCCTGGAAACCAGAAGGCCATGTACTCGGCCACCGCCGTGACCTCGGTGCCCACCGCCAGCACCACGCAGGACCAGTACGCATAGCGCACCAGAAAGCCGGCCAGCGGACCAATGTAGTGCTCGGCATAGGCGCCGAACGAGCCGGACGTGGAATGCGCAACCGTCATTTCCGCCAGGCAGGCCATCAGCAGCAGCGTGATCAGGCCGCCAATGGCATAGCTGATCAGCACGCTGGGGCCGGCAAAGCCGATGGCGAACTTGCTGCCCAGGAACAGCCCCGTGCCAATGGCCCCGCCGATGGCGATCATGCTCATCTGACCGGAAGTCAGACGACGCTTGAGTCCCTGTTCGCGTTCGGCGATTTGGCCGAACCCTTTCTGTTCTTGCATTGTCTCCTCCTGTACTGCGCACTTTTTTGTCTGATGTACGGCGCGCGAGGCCGGTGCGAGGTCCGATCCCGGGATCAGGTCACGGCGGACCGCTGCTTGAATTCGGGCTTGTCCCAGGCGCGCGTATCCAGCACGTCCTTCAGGATGTCGACCGCGTCCCAGACATCGGCATAACCGAAGTACAACGGCGTCAGGCCAAAACGCAGGACTTCGGGCTCGCGATAGTCGCCGATCACGCCCCGCGCGATCAGCGCCTGCATCACCTCGAACCCGTTGGGATGGCGAAAACTGACGTGGCTGCCGCGGTCGGCATGCGTGCGCGGCGTCACCAGCGTCAGCGGGTGGCCAGCACAGCGCGATTCGACCAGTTCGATGAAGAGATCGCCCAGCGCCAGCGACTTCTTGCGCACCTCGTCCATGCCGGCGGCATGCGCCACGTCCAGGCCGCACTCGACCAGCGACAGCGACACGATGGGCTGGGTGCCGCACAGGTAGCGGCGAATGCCGCCCGCAGGCTCATAGGCCACCGCCATGTCGAAGGGGCGGCTGTGTCCCCACCAGCCCGAGAGCGGCTGCCAGAAGTCCTTGGTGTGGCGCGGCGCGACCCAGATGAAAGCCGGCGAACCGGGGCCGCCGTTCAAGTACTTGTAGGTGCATCCCACCGCAAAGTCGGCATCGGCGCCGTTCAGGTCCACCGGCACGGCCCCGGCGGCGTGCGCCAGATCCCAGATGGCCAGCGCGCCGCGCGCGTGCGCCTTGGCCGTCACGGCGGCCATGTCGTGCATCTGGCCGCTGCGGTAATTGACGTGGGACAGCAGCATCACCGCCACGGAATCGTCCAGCGCCTTGTCCAGAGGCAGGTCGTCGTCGATCAGGCGCATTTCGTAGCCCTGCTGCAGCAGGTCGATCATGCCCTGGATCATGTAGAGGTCGGTGGGGAAGTTGTCGCGTTCGGACAGGATGACGCGGCGCGCGGGTTGCTTCTGCTGCTGGATGCGCAGCGCGGCGGCCAGCGCCTTGAAGATGTTCAGCGACGTGGTGTCGGTCACGACCAGTTCGCCGTCGCGCGCGCCCAGCAGGCTGCCCAGCTTGTCGCCCAGGCGCGCCGGCAGGTCGAACCAGCCAGCCGTGTTCCAACTGCGGATGAGGCCCGAGCCCCACTCTGCGGTGATTACGGCGGCGGCGCGGGCCGCAGCCGTCTTGGGCAAGACGCCCAACGAGTTGCCGTCCATGTAGAGCACGCCGGCCGGCAGGTCGAATTGTTCTTTCAAATGGGCCAGGGGATCCTGGCGATCGGCGTCCACGCAGGCTTCGCGAGTGTTCATGTTCCGTTCCTTCTAGCGGTTTTCCGGATACATGCTATCAGCGCGCCCGCTCCAAAAAATTGCAAAAACGGTCGTGACTTACCCGCGTTTTCCGCATTAAATTGCATGCATCAACAATTTTTAGAACGGGATTGCGCCATGCAGATCGACGCCATAGACCAGCGCATTCTTGCCCGCCTGCAGGAAGACGGCCATCTCAGCAACCAGGATCTGGCCGAACAGGTGGCGCTATCGCCCTCGGCCTGCCTGCGCCGCGTGCGCGCGCTGGAAGAGGCGGGGTTCATACGCGGCTACCGCGCGGTACTGGACGCCGAGAAGCTGGGGTTCGAACTGGAAGCCATCGTGCATGTGTCGCTGGACCAGTCCCGCGCCGGCTGGCACGAAGAGTTCCTGGCCGGCATCGCGCTGCATGACGAAATCACCGAGGCCAGCATCGTCACCGGCGCGTCCAACTACATTCTTACGGTTCGCACGCGCAACCTGTCGGCGTTCTCGAACTTCGTCGAGGATAAGCTCAGCAAGCTCTCCGGCGTGCGCGATCTCTGTTCGCATATCGTCATGCGCAAAGTGAAGGACCGGGAAGGCATGCTGCCGTTGGCGTCCTGGCGCTAGGTTTCACACTGCCGGCCGCGAACGGGGCGCGTCAGGCCGGCGCGTGTTCCAGGAAGCCGAACACGGTCACGAAGTGGCAGGCCGTGCCCGCCATGACGAACAGATGCCAGATGCCATGCGCGTGGCGCCAGCGCTTGTCGTTGGCATAGAACAGCGTACCGGTCGTGTAGATGGCGGCGCCCGCCAGCAGCCACGCGAGTCCCGCCGATGACAGCGCGCCCGCGATCGGCGCGGCGAAGGCCACGCCAAGCCAGCCCATGGCCAGGTACAGCGGCAAGGCCGGCGGCGCTCCGCGCGCCCACCAGAGCTCGCGGCTGATGCCCACGAAGGCCAGCGCCCAGATCGCCACGCCCATTGCGGCGGCCCAGCGGTGGTCCACGGGGCCGAACGCCAGCGGGGTGTAGGTGCCCGCGATCAGCAGATAGATCGCGCAGTGATCCGCCTTGGCCCACATCGCCTTGCGTCGGCCTTGTGAACAGTGGAACAGGGAAGACGACGCATACACCGCGATCATCGACGCCGCAAACACCGCGCAGCTGATGATCTGGCGCGTATCCACGCGCAGTTCGGCCGCCCGGGTGATCAATGCGCCGGACGCCAGCACCGCCAGCGCCAACCCGGCCAGATGGGTCACGCCATTGAGTCGTTCGCCTTCCTGCATGTGCGCCCCCACCCCGACGACGTGCCGGTGACGGTCATCATGGCGCGCTTGTGTGACAGGCGCGGGACAGCCGCGCGGGCCGCGGAACCCACGGCGGCCGGACACGTGCCGCTATATGACCCCCGGCTATATTTTTACTATTCCATATGCT
Organism: Achromobacter sp.; assembly: GCA_032015805.1. Taxonomy (GTDB): domain Bacteria; phylum Pseudomonadota; class Gammaproteobacteria; order Burkholderiales; family Burkholderiaceae_B; genus Achromobacter. Next base: position 3,654 of record DALZRX010000115.1, on the reverse strand, counting down.
TTGTGGAAAAATAGACCGATTGTTAGAGTGCGGCTACGCCGGAGGGCATTGCAGGCCCACATGCTCTCCACAGTGATCAACCGTGGAGCATTGCCATGAAACTCTTCCGTACGCTTTTCATCGCCGGTCTCGTCCAGGCCGCCGCCCTGTCCGCCGCGCATGCCCAGTCCGAACTGGACCAGATCAAGTCGGCGGGCGTCTTCAAGATCGGCACTGAAGGCACCTACGCGCCCTTCACCTTCCACGATGCATCCGGCAAGCTCACCGGCTTTGACGTGGACATTGGCCGCGCCATTGCCGAACGCCTGGGCGTGAAGCCGCAATTCATCGAGGGCAAGTGGGATGGCCTGATCGCCGGGCTGGACGCCAAGCGCTATGACGCCGTCATCAACCAGGTGGGCATCACCGACGCGCGCCGCGCCAAGTACGACTTTTCCGATCCCTACATCTCGTCCGCAGCCGTGCTGATCGTGCGCGACGACAATACCAGCATCAAGTCCTTCGCAGACCTGAAGGGCAAGAAATCCGCCAATACGCTTACCAGCAATTTCGGCAAGCTGGCGCAGAATCACGGCGCGGAAGTGGTCGCCGTGCAGGGTTTCAATGAAGCCATCGACCTCCTGACCTCCGGCCGCGTCGAGGCGACCGTCAACGACAACCTGTCGTTCCTGGACTTCAAGAAGCAGAAGCCCAACGCCCGCGTGAAGATCGCGGCCACCGACAAGACGGCGGAATTCAGCAATTCGGGCGTCCTGATCCGCAAGAACAATCCCGAACTCCAGGCCGCCATCAACAAGGCGCTGGCCGACATCAAGGCGGACGGCACGTACAAGACCATCTCGGTCAAATACTTCGGCACGGACCTGTCCGCGCAATAAGCAACAGGAGCGCCCATGACGCTGCCCCCCTGGCTGCACACCATCCTGCCCGACTGGCTGCTGGCAAAAATTGGCGAATGGTCGGTGCCGGCCTGGGTGCAGCTCATGGCGGATTCGTTCTGGCCGCTGTTGCACGCCGGGCTGGTGTTCACGGTGCCGCTCACGCTGATGTCCTTTGCGTTGGGCCTGGCGTTGGCCTTCGTGGTGGCGCTCATCCGCCTCTTCGGCCCCGCGCCCCTGGTGGCGGTAGTGCGCTTCTACGTCTGGCTCATCCGCGGCACGCCGCTGCTGGTGCAGCTCTTCGTCATCTTTTACGGGCTGCCCAGCGTGGGCATCGTGCTGGATCCGCTGCCCGCCGCGCTGATCGGCTTCACGCTGAACGTCGGCGCCTACAACTCCGAAGTGATCCGCGGCGCGATCGAGTCGATCACCAAGGGCCAGTGGGAAGCCGCCTATTCGCTCAGCATGACGCGCGGCCAGGCCCTGCGCCGCACCATCCTCCCGCAGGCGGCGCGGGTCGCCGTGCCGCCGCTGTCCAATTCCTTCATCGCGCTCGTCAAGGACACGTCGCTGGCCGCAGTACTGACCGTGCCCGAGATTTTCCAGGCCGCGCAGCGCATCGCCGCCGTCACCTATGAGCCGCTGATCCTCTACACCGAGGCCGCGCTGATCTATCTGGCGTTCAGCTCCGTGCTGTCGGCGCTGCAGGTGCGGCTGGAACGGCGCTTCGGCCAGCATGCGACCTTTAGCGAGAAGACCCGATGATCCGCCTTGAAAAAATCGAAAAGTCCTTCGGCGGAAATCCCGTGCTCAAGCAGGTGGATGTCCAGATCGACGAAGGCAGCGTCACCGCGCTGATCGGCCCGTCGGGCAGCGGCAAGAGCACGCTGCTGCGCTGCGTGAACCTGCTCGAAGTGCCGGATCGTGGCCGCCTGGAGATCGGACCGGAAACGGTCGAATTCCAACCCGGTCGCAGACTCGCACGCGAGCAGGTCCAGGCCGTGCGCATGCAGACCGGCATGGTGTTCCAGAACTTCCAGCTTTTTCCTCACCAGACCGTCATCGCCAACGTCATGGAAGGCCTGGTGACGGTGCAGAAATGGCCGGCCGACCGCGCCCGCGCCCGCGCGGAGGAACTGCTGCGCAAGGTCGGGATGCTGGAAAAGGCGGAAGCTTGGCCCGCCAACCTGTCGGGCGGCCAGCAGCAGCGCGTGGCGATTGCCCGCGCGCTGGCGCCCGCGCCGCGCGTCCTGCTGTGTGACGAACCGACCTCGGCGCTCGATCCGGGATTGGCCGCTGAAGTGGTCGACGTGCTGCGCCAGTTGGCCACGGAAGGCATGACGATGCTCATGGCCACGCATGACTTGCGGCTGGCGGCCAGCGTATCGCGGGAAGTAGTGTTCCTGCTGGATGGCGTGGTGGTCGAAGCCGGCGAATCCCGGACCGTGTTCACGAATCCCAGCGACCCGCGCACCGCCACGTTCGTGTCGACGCTGACGCAAGAAGCTGCGATTTAGCCGGATTGCCGGTGTGGGGCGCCCGTCGAGACGCTCTCCCGGTGTCTGACACCGGTTGAGACGCCGCCGCAGTCCGACGCACCGTTCCCGAGGGTGTCAGCCACCTACGCCATCCCTCGCCGTCCCGCCCCGCCCGTCACTTCGGCGGCAGCGACCCCGCCGGATCGACCGCCTGGCCGTCATAGCGCAATTCGAAATACAGCCCCACCTGCTTGCTGTCGCTGTTGCCCATCTCGGCGATCTTCTGCCCCTGCGACACGCGCTGCCCTTCCTTGACCAGCAGCTTGCTGTTGTGGGCGTAGATGCTGAGAAAGCTGGCGTTGTGCTTCACGATCACGAGATGGCCGTAGCCTCGCAACCCGCTGCCTGAATACGCCACCGTGCCGGGCGCGGCGGACACGACGGGCGTGCCGGCGGCATTGCTGATGACGATGCCGTTCGAGCCGGACCCGTCATACCCGCGCGTAACCTTGCCCTGCGCGGGCCAGACCAGCGAAATCGCGCCCGGCGGCGCGGTGCGCCGCTTGCCGGACGATGCGGTCGCGCGCGGTGCGGGCTTCGGTTTGGTGCTGGCCTTGGCAGGCCGCGAGGTGCGCGCCTGCCCCGCGGGCGGCTCGACCCGCAGCACCTGGCCGACTTCGATCGAATTGGAGTTCGACAGCTTGTTCCAGCGGACCAGATTGCTGACGGTCGTGCCTTCCTTGCGTGCGATCTGGTACAGCGTGTCGCCCGACTGGACCCGGTAATACCCTGGCTGGACCTTCGTCGTTCCGCAGGCGGACAGCAGCACCAGCAGCGCCGCCATCAGCACGCCCAGCCACAGGCGGGCGCGGGTCCCGGCGAGTCCTCGCCCGGCGGGCGGGTCGGCAATGGACAAAGTCGAAACGGGCAAGGTCCGAACGGACAAGGTCGAAACGGACACGTTCGAAACGGACAAAGAAAGCTCTGAAACCTGGGGCACGGGGTCGCGTGTCGGAAAGAAGTGCGTTCAAGGGTACCAAGAAATTGGGAACGCTTGGCATAGAATGCCTGCATGCCTTACACGCCCCGCCTCCTGTGCATGCTGCGCGCCCTGCGCGCCGAGGCCGTGCTTTGGCTGGCGCTGCTGGCATTGACCTTGCGGGCGCTGGTCCCCGCCGGCTACATGCCCGACACCCGCGCGCTGCATGACGGCCGGCTGGAGGTCACCCTCTGCTCGGCGGCGGGGGACCTGTCGGTCGTCAGCGTGCCGCTCTCCGCCGAAGGCGGCGGCCAGGCCC
>DALZRX010000114.1:0-10051 GCA_032015805.1 Achromobacter sp. | reverse complement strand
ACCAGGCCAGCGGAATCAGCGCCGCTGCGGCGCCCGCCACCGTCCAGACCACGCGCGTCCAGTCGCCTGACGAGGCCAGCGCCGCCAGGACCGGCAGGAACACGAGCGTGCCGGTGGCGGCGCTGGCGGTCAGCAGGCCCATCATCAGGCCACGGTGCTTGACGAACCAGCGGTTGACCACGGTGGCGCCCATCACGATCGCCACGGCGCCCGAACTCAGACCTGAGAACACGCCCCAGGTCATGATCAGGTGCCAGGGTTCGGTCATGTACGCGCTGACCGCGCTAGAGGCCGACATGAGGATCAGCGCGGTGATCAGCACGCGCCGCAGCCCAAAGCGCTCCATCGCGGCGGCCGCAAAGGGGCCCACCAGGCCGTACAGAAAAATGCCCAGCGCGGCGGCAAACGATATGGAGCTGCGGCTCCAGCCAAACGTTTCTTCCAGCGGCACCAGCAGCACACTTGGCGAAGATCGCAGGCCGGCCGCGACCAGCAGCGATAGGAAAATCACCGCGACGACGACAAAAGCGTACTTCTGACCCGCGCGTCGGAAAGGAAATGGAGGGTGGGCTATACTCATGTTACTGACCGGTACGTATTGTGGTTTGCGGATAGTACGTACCGGTCAGTAACATCGTCAAGCGTTTTTTGGCGACCCTGTTTTGGGGATGGACGTTTGTGCCGTCCCGCAGAAAAGGAGCCGAGTATGGCCAGCAAGAATTCCACCGCCCCTGAGGCGCCCGGCAAAATGCCTACCAAGCCGCTGCTGGCGGCCGACCGAATCCGCAAGACCGCCCGCGAGATGTTCTACCGCGACGGCATTCGGGCGGTAGGGGTCGACGCGATCGTCACCCAGGCTGGCGTGACCAAGCCCAGCCTGTACCGCAGCTTTTCCTCCAAGGACGAACTGGCGGCCGCCTACCTGCGCGACTACGACGCCGAATTCTGGGCGCGCTTTGATGCCGCCTGCGCCGCCCATCCGGGGGACCCGCGCGCCCAATTGCTCGAGTACCTCACGGGGATGGCCGGTCGCGCCGTGCAGAACGGGTACCGGGGCTGCGGGCTGACAAACGCGGCGGTGGAGTATCCGGAGTCGGACCACCCCGCGCGTACCGTGGCCGTGGCGCACAAGCAGGAATTGCGCCGCCGCCTCAACGCCATGGCGGCCGGGATGGGGGCTGCCGACCCCGGCGCCCTGGCCGACGGACTGCTTCTATTGATCGAGGGCGCGTTCGTTTCGAGTCAGCTATTTGGTGAAGGCGGACCCGCCGGCAGGGTGGCGGAAATGGCCGACAAGCTGATTCAGGCGCACTTGCCCCGCCAGACGCCCTAGGCCGCTGCACAGGACCGGTGCGTAACCGGGTGCCGCATGCACCGAATTGGTGGTGTTTGTACCCATTGCGCAACGATCAAAAAAATGTTTGGCATTTTTATTGCAACGCAACATACGCGGGTCTAAGATGGACTCACGTTGTTCCACATCGCGCTTTCTCAAGGAGAGAATCATGAGCGATACCGCGTTGAAAAATGCCCGTATGTCGGATGCGCTTGAGCGGTCCCTGATCCGCGAGGCCATCAAGGCGGAAACCCTGTCCGGTACGGCCTCGGGCTCGCGCTGGTTGCGCTTGAAGGTGCGCATTGCCGCGTTCGGCGGTGCCGTCGGCGAAGTCCTGCACAACATGGACGCCGGCCGACGCCAACATCCGGTTGTTTCCGCGTACCACTGAAGTACCCCGCCAGAAAAAACGCCAGCTTTGACCGCTGGCGTTTTTTTTGTTCCTGCCGCTGTTGCTGGCCAGGCTGTTCAGGCCACGATGTCCAACAGCAGATAGCCGTCCAGCACGATGATCCCAACCGTCGCGCCGATCGCGGCCCAGGCCCAGGCGCCCCGCAGCACGTAGGCGCCCATCAGGCGTTTGCGGCACGCCAGCACCACCAGCGGACCCAGCGCGAAAGGCAGGGCAAGGCTCAGGATGACCTGGCTGAGCACCAGCAATCCGTCCGGATCCTTGCCGCCCGTGAACGCAAGCAGGCCCACGGCGACGGCGCCTGCAATCAGGCGCGTCATCAGCGCACGGCGGCGGTCCGACCAGTTGCTGCCGACCTGGAAACCCTGCGACAGGATGCGGCCCGCCAGCACGCCCGTGATGGTGGAGCTCTGTCCAGCGGCATATAACGCCACCGCAAATACGACTGCCGCTCCGACGCCCAGCGTGTGCCCGATCACGGTGTGTGCGTCGTCCAGGCTGGACACGGCCATGCCCGATCCCGACAGCGATGCCGCGGCAACGATCATGATTGCCGAATTGATCAGCATGGCCACACCCAGGGACACGATGGTGTCGTTGCGCGCGACGCGCATGGCCATGCCGCGCGCCTTGACAGGCAGATCCCGCGCCCGCTGCGCCAGCGAGCCCGAATGTAAATAGAGGTTGTGGGGCATCAGGGTGGCGCCAAGAATGCCCAGCGCGATCAGGAAACCTTGCGGGTCGCGCAGCGCCTTGCCCGTCTCCGACACGCCTTGCGCGACCTCGCTCCAGGCCGGGTTGGCCTTGAACAGCAGGAAGACGAAGGACAGGGCGACCACCGACAGCAGCAGCGCGATCACCCGCTCATGTCGATCGGCATTGCCGCGCGTCATGGCCAGGACGGCGAAGGTGCCAATGCCCGTGACCGCAACGCCTGCGATCAGCGGCAGGTTGAACAGAAGCCGCAGCGCAATCGCGCCGCCGATCAATTCAGCCAGCGCGGTCGCCAGGATTGCCGCTTCGCCTGCCAGCCAGGCGGCCTTGGCAAGACGAGGCGACAGGTGGCGAGCGGTGAGGGTGGCCAGATCCTGGCCCGTGGCGAGCGCCAGGCGCGACACGAGCACCTGAAAGCCCAACGCAAGAAAGGCCGACGTGACGACGACCATCAGGAGGCCGTAGCCGAAGCCGCTGCCGCCGGCGATGTCGGTGGCCCAGTTGCCCGGATCGATGTAGCCGACGGCCACCAGGATGCCCGAACCGACCATGCGGCGCAGGTTGGCGGACACCCGCGCGTCCTGCGCCAAGGCGGCATTGCCGCCTGAAATCGCGTAGATGAATCCGGTCATGCGCTGCTCCTGAGAATAGTTCTCATCTTCTAGAAGCAGCGGGGAAGCGTCAAATTGATTTTGGCGACGCCCGGGATAGGGTGCGCCAATGATCCGGCCCCGTTGAGAGGCCGGATCGCAGTTCAGCCGATCAGGACTTCAGCTTGGCGTCCATCGAGATCTTGGCGTTCAGCACCTTCGAGACGGGGCAACCCTTTTCCGCCTTGCGCGCGGCTTCTTCAAAGGCCTGGGCGGATGCGCCGGGGATGACGGCCTCGACGGTCAGGTGGACGGCCGTGATGGAAAAACCATCATCCACCTTGTCCAGGGTGACTTCGGCCTTGGTGTCCAGGCTTTGCGCGACCATGCCGGCCTCGGAAAGAATGTTGGACAGCGCCATGGTGAAGCAGCCCGCGTGGGCCGCGCCCAGCAGTTCTTCAGGGTTGGTGCCCGGCGTGTCGCCGAAGCGGGTATTGAAGCCGTAGGGCTGGCTCTTCAGCGCGCCGCTCTGCGTGGAAATCGTGCCTTTGCCAGTCTTCAGATCGCCCGACCAGGCGGCGGTTGCGGTTTTCTTCATACGTGACTCCTGTGTGGGAACGCGGCCATGCGCGGCGCGTCCGGGGTGGGAGATGCGCCGCCTTGCGGACGGCGCGCCTTGCCTCAGGCGGCACCGTCGATGATACGGCCCGGCACCCTGCCTGGCGCGGAAAACGCGGTACGCAACGGCAAGCCGATGTAACGGCAGGCGTGTTCAGCGTCCGGTGCGTGGCAAAGGCCTGGTTGCGTCAAGAGAGTGCCGTCACGCATCAGGCAAAATAGCGGCATCTCTCTCACTCCTTCCCAAGAGCCGTAGTCATGCATCGCATCCTTGCCCGCTACGCCTGCGCCGTCGCGCTGGCCGTTCCCGCCTTGTCCGCCCAAGCCGAAATCGTGATCGGCGTGGACGTGTCCACCACGGGCCCCGCCGCCGCCATCGGCATCCAGACCAACAATGCGATCCGTTTGTGGCCCAACACGCTGGGCGGCGAACCCGCGCGTTACGTAGTGCTGGACGACGGCACGGACGTGAGCCGCGCGGTCAAGAACATGCGCAAGCTGACGTCGGAAGACAAGGTCGACGCCATCGTCGGCCCCAATATCACGGCGTCCGCGCTGGCCGCCCTGGATGTGCTGGCCGAAACCAAGACGCCGATGATCGCGCTCGCGGCGTCCAGCGTCATCGTCGAGCCGCAGTCGGATCCCAAGCGAACCTGGGCTTTCAAGATGCCGCAGAACGATTCGCTGATGGCAACGGTCCTGGTCCAGGACATGAAGAAAAAAGGCCTGAAAACCGTGGCCTTCATCGGCTTTGCGGATTCCTATGGCGATAGTTGGTGGAAGGAGTTTTCCGCGGCGGCGGGCTCGGACCTGAAGGTCGTGGCAGAGGAGCGCTTCCAGCGCACCGACGCCTCGGTGGTCGGACAGGTGCTCAAGGTCATTGCCGCCAAGCCGGACGCGGTCCTGATCGCCGGCTCCGGGACGCCGGCGGCGCTGCCGCAGAAGACGCTGCTGGAACGCGGCTACACCGGCGCGGTCTACCAGACCCATGGGATCGGCACGCTCGAGTTCCTGCAGGTGGGCGGCAAGGATGTGGAAGGCACGCTGTTCCCGACGGGGCCGGGCGTCGTGGCGCGCGAATTGCCCGATTCCAACCCGGTCAAGAAGGTCGCCGTGGAATTTGCGGACAAGTACGAGCAGCAATACGGTCCAAATACCCTGACGCAGTTCGCCGGCGACGCCTATGGCGCGTGGATGCTGCTGGACTCGGCCGTGTCGCGGGCGTTGAAGACGGGCGCCAAGCCCGGCACGCCGGAGTTCCGCCTGGCCTTGCGCGATGCGTTGGAAAACACGCGTGACCTGATCGTTCCCAATGGCGTGTTGAACATCACCAAGGACAATCACCAGGGGTTCGACGAGCGCGCCCGCGTGATGGGCACCGTCAAGAATGGGCGCTTTTCCTACGCCGAATAAACGGTGCCATATCTCTCTACCGTTCGTAACGTGTCCTAACGCTCCATAGGGCAACAGACGTCAAAAGCAGGCTTAGGCCTGCTTTTTCATGTCTATATCATTCGTGTCCGAATCATTTCTTAGCGTATTATTTTTAGTGAAGCCATGCACCTAGAAATAAATACGGGAGAAATATTCATGACCCTCATCCGATCCAGACGGCTGCTGTTGGCCCTCAGCCTGGGCATCCTCGCGGCGTGTTCCGACTCCGGTTCCGACAAGCCGGTTGCGGGGGCGGCGGGTAGTGCCCCGGCCGGCGGCGAGAGCACTCTGGAAGCGGCCAAGGCTGCCGGGAAGATCCGCATCGGCTATGCCAACGAGGCGCCGTTCGCGTACATGGACAGCAAAGAAGCCAAGGTCACCGGCGAATCCGTGGAAATCGCCCGTGTGGTGCTCAAGCGCATGGGCATCAATGAAGTCGAAGGCGTGCTGACCGAGTTCGGATCGCTGATACCCGGTCTGGCCGCCAAGCGCTTCGACATCATCGCGGCCGGCATGTATGTCACGCCCAGCCGTTGCCAGCAGGTCGCGTTTTCCAATCCGACGTATGGCGTCGGCGAAGCATTCCTGGTCAAGGCGGGCAACCCCAAGAATCTGCATAGCTACGAAGACGTGCTTAAGAACCCGGATGCCAAGCTGGGCGTCGTGGTCGGCGCCATCGAGGGCGAGTACGCCGAAAAGGTCAATATTCCGGCCGGCCAGGTCGTCGTGTTTCCGGATGCCGTGAGCGCCCTGTCGGGCGTGCAGGCCGGCCGCGCCGACGCCTATGCCGCCACGGCGCTGACCATCAACGATCTGATGGGCAAGACGCAGGAAGGCAGCGGACTCGAAAAGGCCGATCCCTTCACCGATCCGGTCATCGACGGCAAGGGCGTGCGCGGCTACGGCGCCTACGCATTCCGCACCGACGACAAGGCCTTCGCTGACGCCTTCAACGCGGAACTCGCCAAGCTCATTGGCACCGAGGAACACAAGAAGCTCGTCGAGCCGTTCGGCTTCACCGCCCAAGAACTGCCCCAGGGGGTGACCGCAGACAAGCTCTGCAGCGGACAGTGAGGGCGCCGATGCAGTTGATGTCTGAACATATCGCGGAGCTTGTGCCGCCCCTGCTGGAGGGGTTGGCCGTCACGCTCCAGATCATGGCAGGAGCGGTCGTCCTGGCCGTTCCGCTTGCGCTGCTGTCCGGAATGGGGCGCCTGTCATCCGTGCGGCCGGTGCGCTGGGCGGCGTCCGTGTACGTCGAGATCTTTCGCGGCACGTCCGCGCTCGTGCAACTGTTCTGGTTCTACTTCGTCCTGCCCCTGTTCGGCGTGCAGTTGCCCGCCATGCTGGTGGGTATCGTGGTGCTGGCGCTGAATGCCGGGGCGTATGGTGCGGAGGTGGTGCGCGGCGCCATCCGGGCGGTCCCGCCCGGCCAGCGTGAGGCGGGCGTTGCGCTGAATCTCACGCGTCGCCAAATCATGCAGCGTATCGTGCTGCCGCAGGCGATTCCCGCGATGCTGCCCCCCGCGGGCAACCTGCTCATCGAACTGTTGAAGAACACCGCGCTGGTGTCGCTGATCACCATCACCGACCTCACGTTCCGTGGCCAGTTGCTGCGCAGCGAAACCCTGCGCACCACCGAGATCTTCACCTTGATGCTGCTGATGTATTTCGCGGTTGCCCTTGTGATCACCGCGGGCGTGCGCCTGCTTGAGCGGAGGGTCCGAGTCCGATGACACCGATATTCGACTGGTCTTTCGCGCTGGAAATCCTGCCCACGTTGGGCTCGGCGCTTGTCATCACGATCCAGGCCACCGTGCTCGGCATGCTGGTGGCGATCACGCTGGGTCTGGTGCTCGCCATGCTGCGTCGCTCGCGGCTACGCATCGTGTCGCTGCCCACGGCGTTTTTCATCGAGTTCGTGCGCAGCACCCCGCTGCTGGTGCAGATGTACTTCCTGTTCTACGTCCTGCCGCTGACAGGGGCGCAGATGTCGCCGCTGATGACGGGGATCGTGGCATTGGGCCTGCACTACGCGACGTATTGCGCCGAAGTCTATCGCGCCGGTATCGAGGCGGTGCCGCGCGGCCAATGGGAAGCCGCCACGGCATTGAACATGTCGCGGTGGCGCACGACGGTCGGCGTGGTGCTGCCGCAGGCGATACCGCCCGTGGTGCCCGCGCTGGGCAATTACCTGGTGGCGATGTTCAAGGACACGCCGCTGCTGTCGGCCATCACCGTGGTTGAGCTATTGCAGCAAAGCAAGATGATCGGATCGTCCACGTTCCGGTACACCGAACCCCTGACCCTGGTGGGCCTGCTGTTCCTGGCGCTGAGCCTGGTCGCGGCATGGGGCGTGCGCGGCCTGGAGGCCCGCCTGCAACGATATGGAGGAAAGCGATGAGCGCCAGCGTAACCATCAAGAATCTGCACAAGCGCTACGGAGAGGTAGAAGTCCTGCGCGGCATCAATCTGGAGATCCCGGCCGGCCAGACAGTGGCCGTCATCGGCCCGTCGGGTTCGGGGAAGTCCACCTTGCTGCGTGTGCTGATGACGCTGGACCCGCCCACCAGCGGCGAGATCGAGATCGATGGCGAACCAATGTGGACCGATCCGCAGGGCCGGCCCGCGGGCGTCAACTCCCAATACCTGCGGCAGGTGCGCGGCAAGATCGGCATGGTGTTCCAGCACTTCAACCTTTTCCCGCACATGACGGCGCTGGGCAACGCGATGGAGGCGCCCCTGCACGTGCTAGGCATGCCGCGCGACCAGGCGCGCGACCGCGCGGTCGAGTACCTGGAGATGGTGGGGCTGGGCGACAAGCTGGATGTCTATCCGGCGCAATTGTCGGGCGGTCAGAAGCAGCGGGTGGGCATCGCGCGCGCGCTGGCGATGTGCCCGCAGGTCATGCTGTTCGATGAAGTCACGTCCGCGCTTGATCCGGAACTGGTGGGCGGGATTTTGCAGATCCTGCGGGATCTGTCGGCTCGCCGCAGCATGACCATGATCATCGTCACCCACCAGATGAAATTCGCCGAACGCAGCTCGGACCGCACGCTCTTCTTCGACCAGGGCAACATCGTCGAAGACGCCGAATCGTCGGTGCTGTTCAGCCAGCCCAAGGAGGCGCGCACGCGCCAGTTCCTGGATTCGGTGATCGAAGGACAGTAGGCGCAGGCTTAACCCTGCCGGGGGCGTTGGGATTGACGGCGTTTCCATTCGCGGACGCTATGCTGTGTCGTCCAACGCACCCGGAGCCTCCTGCATGAGCCATCTGTTCAGCCCCACGTCAATCGGCAACGTCGCTTTACCCAACCGCGTCGTCATCGCGCCCATGTGCGAATACTCTGCGGAAGAAGGCCGGGCCACCGACTGGCACATGATTCACCTGGGGCACCTGGCGCTGTCGGGCGCCGCGCTGCTATTTACCGAAGCCACCGCCGTGGAGGCCGATGGCCGCATCTCTCCCGGAGACCTGGGCCTGTGGTCGGACGAAACGGAAGCCGCGCTGGGCAAGGTAGTCGCCGCCGTTCGCCGTTACTCGCCGATCAAGCTGGGCATCCAGCTTGGACACGCGGGGCGCAAGGCCTCCAGCGACGCACCCTGGAACGGCGGCCAGCTCGTGCCTGAAAGCGCGGGCGGCTGGCAAGGCTGGGCCCCCTCGGCCTTGCCGCATAACGATCACGAACCCGCGCCGCACGCGCTCGACGCTGCCGGTCTCGAGCGCGTGCGCAATGCATTCGTCGATAGCGCCCGCCGCGCGCTGCGCCTGGGCTTTGACGCCATCGAGGTGCATGCCGCGCATGGCTACCTGCTGCACCAGTTCCTGTCGCCGCTGTCGAACAAGCGCGACGATGCGTACGGCGGATCGCTGGAAAATCGCATGCGCTTTCCGCTGGAAGTGTTCCAGGCCCTGCGGGAAATCACGCCGCCGTCCGTGGCGCTGGGCGTGCGAGTGTCCGCCTCAGACTGGGTGGAGGGCGGCTGGGACCTGGAACAGACCCTGGTGTTTGCGGAGGCGCTGAAGGCCCGCGGCTGTGAATTTATCGACGTGTCCAGCGGTGGCGTGTCGCCGCAGCAAAAGATCCCGGTGGGGCCGAACTACCAGGTTCCCTTCGCCGAGGAGATCAAGCGCCGGATCGGCATGCCGACCATCACGGTGGGCCTGATCACGGAAGCCCAGCAGGCCGAGGACATCGTCGAGCAGGGCAAGGCCGACATGGTCGCGCTGGCGCGCGGCATGCTCTACGACCCGCGCTGGCCCTGGCATGCCGCGGCCCAACTGGGCGGGCAGGTCAGCGCGCCGAAGCAGTACTGGCGCTCGCAGCCGCGCGAACTGAAGGCGCTGTTTGGCGAGACGCGCTTCGGTCAGCGCTAAACCTCGCCGGTCAACAGCCGACAAAAAAACGCCGCGATTGCGGCGTTTTGCGTGCGGTCAGCGGGACAACGGCCTACAGGCGCGCGTACACCGCTTCCAGCTCGCGATGCAGGACTTCGGCAAAGTCCGTGCTTGCCGGATCCTGCTGCGACAGCAGGCGGGCCAGCACGACGTTGTCTTCCTCGCCGTTCCAGATCTTGATGTAGGTGCCTTCCTTGTAGCCGTGCTGCTGGCGGAAGATGTTCAGCACGTTCTTGGACACATACTGCGTGTACGCGTCATTCCAGGTCATTTCGCACGCGGTCATGGTCTGCTCCAGGACCTTGAAACTGGCGCGTCCGCAGACCGCCAGGCCACCGATCAGCTCCAGCAGTTCCGGCACGGTCAGTTCGGCAAGGGCATGGGTCTTGCCGTCCAGCACGACGCTGGCAGGCGCGGCCAGATCGGCGACCAGCGCGCGCGAGGCGGCTTCGACATCGCCGCCAGCCTGCACGATCGTGTGCGACAGGTAGAAGTGCAGGATGTCGACCAGTTCCATCTGCACCTGCGGCAGGTCGATGGTCTGCTTC
>DALZRX010000113.1:0-10116 GCA_032015805.1 Achromobacter sp. | reverse complement strand
GCCGCCGGGCGGCTCGACCTTGATGACGTCCGCGCCCTGGTCCGCCAGCATCTGCGTGCACAGCGGCCCCGCCAGGACGCGCGACAGGTCGATGACGCGCAGGCCCTCGAGGGCGCCCCGCGCGGGGGCGTCAGGGCAGGGTGCAGCATGTTCCGATGAATCAGACATCGCCCACCTCGTCTTGGGGGTTGCCGCTTGTCAGGCGCGGGTAGGCAATTCGACCACACCGGAGCCCAGCACGGAAAGCTCGTCGTCCTGGTTGCGCGCTTCCTGTTCGATCTCGACCAGGTGGCGGCCGTCTTCCACGTATTTGCGCACCACCTTGCCCTTGAAGAACAGCATGTCGCCTTCGGGGTTGTGGCGGCGGATCTTGCACGTGGACTTGCGCAGGAACCCCGCGTCGCCCATCCAGTTGGTCAGGTGATGGGTCAGCCACGAGTTACGCTCGGGACCGTAGTCGTACGCGCCGGGCGCGCCCACTTCCAGTGCGAAGTCTTCTTCCCAGTGGACGCGCTCGGGCACGTCGGGAATGCCGAAGCGGTTGGTGATGCCCACGCCGGGGTGCGCGTCGATGAGCTGCCAGGCGAGCTTGTTGGCGCGGATGTACAGCCCGCCCCAGCCCTGCGCGTAGGCGATGAAGCCGGTGACCGTCATCGGCCCCTTGAACATCACGGGCAGCTCTTCGCCTTCCTTGACGTCCTCCCAGTAGCGCGGGGTGGCGCCGCGCACTTCTTCCTGGGCGTACAGCTTGTAGGCTTCCTTGATTTCCTCGGGGCTGTAGCGGCGGGGCTCGCGTGCGCGGACCTCCGCGTACTTGCTGCCCTGTTCTCGCGCGTGATCGCGTTCGGTGCGGAAGCACCAGCTATCGGCCTCGGCGACCTTGTCGCCGTCCTGGTTGAAGAAATCCACGTGATAGATCTGCTGCACGGCGCGGCCGGCAAAACGGGTCTGGTGCTCGATCAGGTTCTTCAGGTGCGCTTCCGTCGAGATGGTGTCGTTGCGCTTGACGGTCTTGTGCCAGGTCCAGTCCGCGCCGGACCACATGGCGTGCACGCCGGGCAGTCCGCCCACATAGCCGGACACGATGCGGCTGGTGGCAAAGAGAAAGCTGGGCAGCGCAATGATGCCGCCGTGCTGCGTCTTGGCCGCGTACTCCGGGTCTGACCACAGCGGATTGTCGTCGCCGATGCCGTGGGCGTAGTGGCGGATGTTGTCGCGCGTGGCCTCGTAGCACCACGGCTCGGCCGTGGCGCCGATCTTCACGCCGATGCGCTCGCGCAGCTCGTCCAGCCCGCGTTCGGTGATCTTGGGAAAGCTGCGTTCGGTCTTGGTCTGGGTCAGCATGATGTCTCCTGGGGTGTGGGGATGGCCTGTGCCGGGAAAGCCCTAGGCGTGGGCGGCGCCGGCGGGCGTCTTGTCGGCGGTCGCAAGCTCTTGCTCCCGCAGTTTCCTGCGATGGATCTTTCCGGCGGGCGTCTTGGGCAGTTCGGCCACGAACACCACCTGCCGCGGATACTCGTGCTGCGCCAGGCGGCTGCGCACGGCGTCCTGGATCTCTTGCACGAAGGCGTCGTCGCCGGGGCGCGCCGACACCACGAAGGCCTTGACGACCTGGCCGCGCAGCGGGTCCGGCACGCCGATGGCGGCCGCCTCCGTCACGTCGCGGTGCTTGAGGATGGCGTCTTCGATCTCGACGGCGCTCATGGTCCAGCCGGCCGAGATGATGACGTCGTCGGCGCGGCCCCCGTGCCAGAAATAGCCGTCTTCATCGACGCGGCCCAGGTCCTTGGTGGCGACCCACGCATCGCGGCGCCACAGCTTGAGTTCGCCGGTTTCTCCGGGCGCGCACGGCTGGCCGGTGGCGTCCTGCACCTGGACGCGCAATCCCGGCACGGGTTTGCCCAGCGAGCCGGCCTTGACGGTGAAATCCGGGGCGCCGGGATAGTTGACGAGGCACACGCCGATTTCCGTCGTGCCGTACATGCTGCAGACCGGCCGGCCGAACGTCGCTTCCACGAAGGCGGACGTTTCGCTGTCGATGGGTTCGCCGGTGAAGGACACCTTGTCCAGGTGATAGCGGTAGCGTCCGGCCGCGCCGCTGTTGCGCATCATCCGGTAATGCGTGGCGGCGGCGGAGATGTTGTTGAAGCGGTGGTCCTGCAAGGCCTGCAGCAGGCGTTCGGCGTTGAACTTGCCGGCATACGCGCCGATGGTGACGCCCAGCGCCAGCGGCGCCAGCGTGCCATGCCACAGGCCGTGTCCCCACGCGGGCGACGACGGGCACATGTAGCGGTCGCCGGGGCGGATGCCGGTGCCGTACAGCGCGGCGAGCATCAGCGTGACCAGGGCGCGATGCGTGTGCTTGACCGCGTCGGGCAGCTCGCGCGTCGTGCCGGAGGTGTACTGGAAGATGGCCAGGTCGTCGGCACGTGTGCGGCATTCGTAGTGCGAGGGGTAGCCGGCCAGTGTGCCGATGAACGCGTCGTCCGCGATGACGACGCGCATGTCCTCGCCGCCCGCGGCAAGCGGCGCCTTCTCCGCGTTGGTCACCAGCATGCGCGGCTGGCAGTCCTGCACGCGCAGGCGGATGCCGTCGGGGCCGAACAGCGTGAAGAGCGGCACGGCGATGGCGCCCATTTTCATGGCGCCGAACATGGCCACGTAGAACGGCAGTGACGGCTCCAGCATCACCGCCACGCGGTCGCCGGCGCGGATGCCCTGTTCAACCAGATAGTGCGCAAAGCGCGAGGACTGTTCGGCAATCTGGCGGAAGGAGTAGGTCTCGTCCGCACCTGCGGCGCGCACCAGGATGATCGCAGGCTCGGTCTTGTCCGCGTGCCGGTCGATGCATTCGTGCGCGATGTTCATGTAATCGCGGTTGCCATCGAACAGCTCCCAGAGCTTGTCGGGCGCGCAAAGCGCCTGGGCGTCCGCATAGGAAAGGGTATCGGTCAGCTTCGTCATTTCGTCGCACCTGTGTGGGTCGGCAACCTGTGGAAGTCACTATGCGCGCCGCAATTTAAATTGTCAATGACGTTTATTGATTGTATATATACAATTTAATCGGTGTGCGAGGGCGCCGCTCGGCGGGCGCCGCACGTTATGCTTGCCGCAAGAAAAACGGAGAAACCGATGAATGAAGCCAGTACCCCGGACATTGCGTCCGCCGCCGGTCCGCGCGTGCGGCCGGTTCCGGCCGTGACGCGCTCAATCGCGATCCTGCGCCTGCTTGGCAGGGGCGGCGAGGCCATGACGCTGAAGGCCATCTCGCAGGAATTGGGCATGGTGACCAGCACCTGCCTGCACATTCTTCGCGTTCTGGTGGAAGAAGGCCTGGTGAAGGTCGATGCCGGCTCCAAGCGCTACAGCCTGGGCGTGGGCATGCTGACGCTCGCGCGCAGCGTGATCGAAAGCAACCCCTTTCCCGCGCTGGCGCAGCCGGTGTTGGACAGGATCGCCAACGCGGCCAGCGTGACCGCGATCGGCGTCGAGGTCTCGGGCAGCGATCACATGGTGGTGCTGGCCCTGTCGCGATCCAACGCGCCGTTCCGCCTGCACGTGGACGTGGGCAGCCGTTTTCCGGCGCTGATCAGCGCCACGGGGCGGCTGGTCGCCGCCTTCTCCGACCTTTCCGACAAGGAACTGGAGCGGCGCTTCAAGGCGTTGCGCTGGGATCAGGCGCCGGAATTCGCGGTCTGGAAAGCCGACGTGGACGCGGTGCGCCGCCAGGGCTACAGCGTGGACCGCAACAACTACATCAACGGTGTCGTCGTGATCGCGGTGCCGGTGTTCGACAGCCATCAGCGCCTGACGCACGCGCTGGTGGCGGCCGGGCTGGCCGAACAGCTTGACGGGGCGCGCGTCGATTCGCTGGCGCGGGAACTGCAAGACGAGGCGCGCGCGCTTTCGCAACTGCTGGCGGCAAGGAATTGAACAGATGAACACGCAAGCCGTTGCCGAATCCGCCGTGCCGCATGGGTGGCGCAAGAGGACGCTGCCGGGGTTTGCGGGCCTGATCGGCCCGTTGTGGGTGCGCAAGGAGGACGACGGCTGGGCCTATGGTCTCTTGGCCACCGCCGACCACCTGAATCCCGCAGGCGTGGTGCATGGCGGGTTGCTGACCGCGCTCCTGGACCACGGCATCAGCGCCATTGCGTGGGAAACGCTTGGCCGGCGCGCGTGCGTCACCGTGCAACTGGACACGCACTTCCTCGCGGCCGCGCGCGAGGGCCAGTTTCTGGAAGTGCGCGGCCGCGTGGTGCGCGCGACGTCCTCGCTGGTGTTCATGCAGGGAGAACTGAGCACGGACGGCCAGGCCGTTGCGACGGCCGCCGCCGTGCTCAAGCAGATAGGGCCGGCGCCGAAGCCGGCTGGGGAACCGGCCTCGGGCTAGTCATGGCGGGGAGGCGGGCGGCTTTCAATGCCGACATGCAAACGGGGCAGAATCTGCCCCGTTTGCGATCTCCCGGCATGGCTGAAAGCGCGATCAGAACCCCTCGCGCGGCACGTGCACCCGTCCCTCCATCAGCACGCGCGCGCTGCGGCTCATGATGGCCTTGGTGACCTTCCAGTCTCCGTCAACGAGTTGCGCCTGCGCGCCCACGCGCAAGGTCCCCGACGGGTGGCCAAAGCAGACGTTGTCGCGCTCGCCGCCGCCGGCCGCCAGGTTCACCAGCGTGCCCGGCACCGCGGCTGCCGTGGCGATCGCGACCGACGCGGTGCCCATCATCGCGTGGTGAAGCTTGCCCATGGACAGGGCGCGAACCAGCACGTCGATGTCGCTCGTGCCGATCTTCTTGCCGCTGGAAGACACGTATTCCTTGGGCGGGGCGACAAAGGCGATCTTGGGCGTGTGCTGGCGGCTGGCCGCCTCGGCGATGTCCTTGATGAGACCCATGCGCAGCGCGCCGTAAGCCCGGATCGTCTCGAAGCGCGACAGCGCGGCGGCATCGCCATTGATGGCGTCCTGCAGTTCCGTGCCGCTGTAGCTCAGCGCGTCGGCCTCCAGGAAGATCGTGGGGATGCCCGAATTGATCATCGTGGCCTTGAAGGTGCCCACGCCGGGCACTTCCAGGTTGTCGACCAGGTTGCCGGTGGGGAACATCGAGCCGCCGTCGCCTTCCTCGGCGGGGTCCATGAATTCCAGGCGCAGTTCGGCGGCCGGGAAGGTCACGCCGTCGAGTTCGAAGTCGCCGGTTTCCTGCACCGCGCCGCCCGTGATGGGCACGTGCGCCACGATGGTCTTCTGGATGTTGGCCTGCCAGATCCGCACGACCGCGATGCCATCCTGCGGAATGCGGGCGGGGTCGACGAGACCGTTGGTGATGGCGAAGGGGCCCACCGCGGCGGACAGGTTGCCGCAGTTGCCGCTCCAGTCCACGAAAGGCTGGTCGATGGAGACCTGGCCGAATAGGTAATCCACGTCATGCTCGGGACGCGCGCTCTTGGCGACGATGACGGTCTTGCTGGTGCTGGACGTGGCGGCGCCCATGCCGTCGATCTGCTTGCCGTAGGGATCGGGGCTGCCGATCACGCGCAAGAGCAGCGCGTCGCGCGCCGCGCCCGGCACGCGGGCGGACTCGGGCAGGTCGTCCAGCTTGAAGAAAACGCCTTTGCTGGTGCCGCCGCGCATGTACGTGGCGGCGATCTTGGTTTGGGGAGCTTGTGCCATTGAACGGTCCAGGTAGGTCGGGAGGGGGAGGCGGGCGCCATGGCGCCCGCTGGTCGGTGGATCGGCCGCTCAGGCCAGCTTGCCGGCGTCCGACGCGGAGGCGGCTTCCAGGAAGTCCTGCGCAAAGCGCTGCAGCACGCCGCCGGCCTCGTAGATCGAGACTTCCTCGGCGGTGTCCAGGCGGCAGGTCACCGACACCTGCTCGGTGCTGCCGTTGCGGCGGTGGATGACCAGCGTCAGGTCGGCGCGCGGTTTGCGCTCGCCGATGACGTCGTAGCTTTCGGTGCCGTCCAGGTCCAGTGTCTTGCGGTTCACACCAGGCTTGAACTCCAGCGGCAACACGCCCATGCCGATCAGGTTCGTGCGGTGGATGCGTTCGAAACCTTCGGCCACGATGGCTTCCACGCCGGCCAGGCGCACGCCCTTGGCGGCCCAGTCGCGCGACGAACCCTGGCCGTAGTCCGCGCCGGCCACGATGATGAGCGGCTGCTTACGGTCCATGTACGTCTCGATGGCTTCCCACATGCGCATTTCCTGGCCTTCCGGCTCGACGCGCGCCAGCGATCCTTGCTTTGCCGTGCCGTCCGCGTTCTTAACCATCTCGTTATAGAGCTTGGGGTTGGCGAAGGTGGCGCGCTGCGCGGTCAGGTGGTCACCGCGGTGCGTGGCGTACGAGTTGAAGTCTTCTTCGGGCAATCCCATCTTGTGCAGGTATTCGCCCGCCGCGCTGTCCATCAGGATGGCGTTGGACGGCGACAGGTGGTCGGTGGTGATGTTGTCGCCCAGCACGGCCAGCGGTCGCATGCCGCGCAGCGTGCGCTCGCCGGCCAGCGCGCCTTCCCAGTACGGCGGACGGCGGATGTAGGTGCTCTGCGGGCGCCACGCGTACAGCGGCTCGACCGCGGCGTCGCGTTCGTTGCGCAGGCCGAACATGGGCGCGTAGACCTTGCGGAACTGTTCCGGCTTGACGGCGGCCTTGACCATGGCGTCGATCTCTTCGTCGCTCGGCCAGATGTCCTTCAGGCGGATCTCGCGGCCGCTGGCGTCGGTGCCAAGCACGTCGCGTTCGATGTCGAAGCGGATGGTGCCGGCGATGGCGTAGGCCACCACCAGCGGCGGCGAGGCCAGGAAGGCCTGCTTGGCGTAGGGGTGGATGCGGCCGTCGAAATTGCGGTTGCCGGACAGCACGGCGGTGGCGTACAGATCGCGGTCGATGATCTCCTGCTGGATCACGGGATCGAGCGCGCCCGACATGCCGTTGCAGGTGGTACAGGCAAACGCCACGACGCCGAAGCCGAGTTTCTCCAGGTCTTCGGTCAGGCCGGCTTCGTCCAGGTACAGGGCCACGGCCTTGGAGCCGGGCGCCAGCGAGCTCTTGACCCACGGCTTGCGCGTCAGGCCGGCGCGGTTGGCGTTGCGCGCCAGCAGGCCGGCGGCGATGACGTTGCGCGGATTGCTGGTGTTGGTGCAGCTGGTGATGGCGGCGATGATGACGGCGCCGTCGGGCATCAGGCCCGGCTGGTTCTCGACCGTGCCGGCGATGCCGCGTTCGGCCAGGTCGGCCACCGGCAGGCGGCGGTGCGGGTTGGACGGGCCGGCCAGGGTGCGCACCACGGTCGACAGGTCAAAGCGCAGCACGCGCTCGTATTCGGCGGTCTTGAGGCTGTCGGCCCACAGGCCGGCGGTCTTGGCGTAGGTTTCCACCAGCGCGATCTGCTCGTCCTCGCGGCCGGTCAGGCGCAGGTAGTCGATGGTCTGCTGGTCGATGGCGAACATCGCGGCGGTGGCGCCGTACTCGGGCGCCATGTTCGAGATGGTGGCGCGGTCGCCCAGCGTCAGGCTGGCGGCGCCTTCGCCGTGGAACTCCAGGTAGGCGCCCACGACTTTTTCCTTGCGCAGGAATTCGGTCAGCGTCAGCACCACGTCGGTGGCGGTGATGCCGGGGCCGGCGCGGCCGGTCAGTTCGACGCCGATGATGTCGGGCAGGCGCATCCACGAGGCGCGGCCCAGCATCACGTTCTCGGCTTCCAGGCCGCCCACGCCGATGGCGATGACGCCCAGCGCGTCCACGTGGGGGGTGTGGCTGTCGGTGCCGACCAGCGTGTCGGGGAAGGCCACGCCATCCTGCGTGTAGATCACCGGCGACATCCGCTCCAGGTTGATCTGGTGCATGATGCCGTTGCCCGGCGGCACGACCTCGATGTTCTTGAATGCCTGCTTGGTCCAGTCGATGAAATGGAAACGGTCTTCGTTGCGGCGGTCTTCCACCGCGCGATTCTTGGCGAAGGCGTCCGGATCGTTGCCGTCGTATTCCACGGCCAGCGAGTGGTCGACGATGAGCTGCACCGGCACCACGGGGTTGACCTTGGCCGGGTCGCCGCCCTTGTCCGCGATGGCATCGCGCAGGCCCGCCAGGTCGACCAGCGCGGTCTGGCCCAGGATGTCATGACAGACCACGCGCGCCGGAAACCACGGAAAGTCCAGGTCGCGGCGGCGTTCGATGAGCTGCTTGAGCGCGTCGGTCAGCAGCGCGGGATCACAGCGGCGCACCAGGTTTTCAGCCAGGACGCGCGACGTGTAGGGCAGGCCGTCATACGCGCCGGGGGCGATGGCCTCCACAGCGGCGCGGGCGTCGAAGTAATCCAGGCGGGTGCCGGGCAGGTTCTTGCGGTACGACTTGTTCATCATGCCTCCGTGCGCTGTTGAGTGCTGTGCGCGATCTGTTGTTCGATGTTGATGCGGGATGCGCGGATGTGCCGGCGCATCAGGATTTCAGCCAATTCGCCGTCGCCGTCGGCGATGGCATCCAGAATGCGGTGGTGCTCGGTGTAGGCCTGTCGCGGGCGGTTGGGCGTCGTCGAGTACTGGATACGGTACATGCGCGCCAGTTGGTAGAGCTCGTCGCACAGCATGCGAAACAGCATCTGATTGCCGCTGCCCTTGACGATGCGGTAGTGGAAATCGTAATCCCCTTCCTGCTGGTAATAGCCCAGGCCGGCCTGGAAGGCTTCGTCGCGTTCGTGCGCCTCCAGCACGCCGCGCAACTCGTCGATTTCCGACGGCGGCATGCGCTCGGCGGCCAGGCGGCAGGCGGTGCCTTCCAGCGATTCGCGGATTTCGTAGAGTTCGACCAGTTCCTGTATCGACAGGGACACCACGCGGGCGCCGGCGTGCGGCACGCGCACCAGCAGCTTCTGGCCTTCAAGGCGGTGCAGGGCCTCGCGCAGCGGTCCGCGGCTGACGCCATGGATGCGGGCAAGCTCCGGTTCGGAGATCTTGCTGCCCGGGGCGATCTCGCCCTTCACGATGGCGGCCTGGATCTTGCGGAATATGTGATCCGACAGGGTTTCGCCGTCGGGGGGCGGCGTGCCCGGCAGGGTGAGCACTTTGCTCATGGTGTCGACAATTCGTTCCGTTTCAGGGGTGATAATCGGAAAAACGCGCCATCGGCGCGTCGAAGTGTCAACAATTTACTCCCCGGCGGGGCATCGGCGCAAGCGGCCGGGCTGCCACCTTTGGGGGCAGAACCCGATCCCCAGCGGTCGGGCCGCCTACAGGTCGACCCGCACCTTGCCCGCCTGCACCAGACCGGCCACGTCGCGAATTTCCGCCAGCAGCGCGTCCTGCAACTGCGCGGGCGTGCCGCCGGTGGGCTCGAAACCCTGTTCGGCCAGCTTGGTGTGCACGGACTCGGTCTTCAGGGCGCGGTTGATGCCCTGGTTCAGCGCCGCGATCGTGGCCTGGGGCGTGCCCGCCGCGCAGTAAGTGCCAAATTGGATCTGCGCCGAGAATCCCGCAAAGCCGCTTTCGGCCACGGTGGGGATATCCGGATACTTGGGCAGGCGCTGCGGGCTGGTGACGGCCAGCACGCGCAGGCGGCCGCTTTTCAGATAGGGCTCGACCGCCGCCACGGTGGCAACCACCACCTGGATCTGGCCGCCCAGGAGGTCGGTCATCATCGGGCCGGTGCCGCGGTACGGCACGTGCAGCATCTCCATCCCGCATGCGGCTTGCAGCAGCTCGGTGGCCAGATGTTGCGGCGTGGCGTTGCCAGGTGTGCCGAAGGTCAAGGCCTTGGGCTCGCGCCGCGCCGCAGCGACCAGTTCCGCCAGCGTCTTGGCCGGCAGGTCGCTGTTGACCGCCACCATGTAGGGCGAACGCGCAATCGGGCAGACCGGCGCCAGTTGCTTGAGCACCTCTTCCGGCGCACGGGCGTAGTAGCGCACCGATGGCACCAGGCCTGCAAACAGCAGCATGCTGCCGTCCTTCGCGCCGTTGGCCGTGTAGTCGGCGCCCAGCATGCCGCTGGCCCCGGGCTTGTTTTCAACAATGACCGAGCGTTCCAGCGCGCCTTCCAGCGACGCAGCGATGACGCGGCCCAGCACGTCGGTGCCCCCGCCCGGCGGAAACGGCACGATCACGCGCAAGGGCGCTTCGCGCGCGGC
>DALZRX010000112.1:0-10143 GCA_032015805.1 Achromobacter sp. | reverse complement strand
CGCCTCCGAATTCCTGGGCGTGCAGACGCTCACCGTCTCCGTCTACACCACTTGGGTGACGCGTTCCGACCTGGCGGGCGCGGCGCAGATCGCGCTGACCATGCTGGCCATCGTCATCGGATTGATCCTGCTGGAGCGCCACGGCCGCAAGCGCCAGCGCTACGCCAACACGCAGCGCATGCGCCCGATGCAGCCCAGACAGTTGCGCGGGGCGCCGGCCGGGGTCGCCGCCGTGCTGGGATGGATCCCGGTGGTACTGGGTTTCGTCGCGCCGGCGCTTTATCTCCTGGTGGAAACCTACAAGCGGCTTCACCTGGTGGGTGGCGTTTCGGATCAATTGATTCGCGGTCTGAGCAACACAGTGATCGTGGCGTCCAGCGCCACCGTCGTCACCTTGCTGTGCGGCCTGGTCGTGGCGTGGGCGGGCCGTAGCCTGCGCGAAAGCGCCAGCTTCAACCCTGGGCGCGCCTGCGCGCGCATCGCCAGCCTGGGCTATGCGGTGCCCGGCACGGTCCTGGCCATTGGCCTCTTGACCCCGTTCGTGTGGATCGACACCGCGGTCGCGCGCGTGTTCGGCGGCACAGGCCTGTTCCTGATGGGATCGATGGGCGCGCTGGTGTGCGCCTACACGATCCGCTTCCTGGCGATTTCGACCGGGGCGCTGGAAGCCGGCCTGGCGCGCATCCCGCCGTCGCTCGAACAGGCATCACGCCTCTTGGGCGAGACCTCGGGCGGGACGCTGCGCCGCGTCCACCTGCCCTTGCTGCGTCCGGCGCTGGCCGCCAGCGCGTTGCTGGTGTTCGTGGACGCCATGAAGGAATTGCCCGCCACCCTGCTGCTGCGCCCAATGAACTTCGACACCCTGGCCACGTGGCTGTACGCGGAAGCCGCGCGCGGCACGTACGAGGAAGGCGCCGTGGCCGCGCTGGCCATCGTGCTGGCCGGCCTTCTGCCCGTCATACTGCTGGCGCGCACCAATCTGAAAATGGGACATTGATCATCGTGCCCGATCTGCTAGAAATCGATCACATCTCGCTTGCCTACGATACGCCCGCCGGTCTGAAGCCGATCGTGCAGGATTTGTCGCTGGGCCTGCCTGCCGGTCACATCGGCTGCCTGCTGGGGGAATCCGGCTGCGGCAAGACCACGGTGCTGCGCGCGATCGCCGGCTTCGAGCCCGTGCGCGCCGGCCGCATCCTCCTGGACGGCACGGTCATTTCGTCGCCCACCGAGCAGGTCGTACCCGAACTGCGCCGCGTCGGCATGATGTTCCAGGACTACGCGCTCTTCCCGCACCTGACCGTCGCCCTGAATGTGGCGTTCGGCCTGCGCAAGCTGCCGCGTCCCGATCGTGCCCGCCGCGTCGACGAGATGCTGGAGCTCGTCGGTCTGGCGCAAGCCGCCAATAGCTATCCCCACGAGATCTCCGGCGGCCAGCAGCAACGCGTGGCGCTGGCGCGCGCGCTGGCGCCCTCGCCCGACCTGCTGCTGCTGGACGAACCGTTTTCGAATCTGGACGTGGACACGCGCGAGCGCCTGGCTTTCGAGGTGCGCGAGATTCTGAAGACCACGGGCCACACCGCGATCCTGGTGACGCACAACCAGGCCGAAGCCTTCGCCATTGCGGACCGGATCGGCATCATGTCCAAGGGTCGTATCGCGCAATGGGATACGCCCTACAACCTGCACCATCATCCCGCCGACACCTTCGTACGCGACTTCATCCGCCGCGAGGCGCTTGAAGAGCAGCGCGAACAGGCGCTCGCGCGAGGTCGATAAACGGGCGCTTGAATGATCGTCGGCGGGACCTCCGGCACATGTAGCCGGAAGGTCCCGCCGCCCGTATCAATCCGCCGACAGCTTCACCTTCTGCGACAAGGCCTTGAAGGCCTCATGCTGGCTTTGCGTCAGGCGCTCGACTTCCTGCGGCGTCGAGCCATAGGGCATGAAGCCGGCCTTCTCCAGCTTGTCCTTCACGTCCGGCATCGCCAGCGCCGCCTGAAAGGCCTCGCTCAGCACGCGCGTCACTTCGGGCGCCATGCCCGCAGGGCCATAAACCGCGAACCACGGATCCACCACCGCACCCGAGTAACCCAATTCGGCCAGCGTCGGCACGTCGGGCAAGGCCGGCGCACGCTTGCTGCCGGTGACCGCCAGGGCGCGGACCTTGCCCGCCTTGATATGCGGCAGCGACGCGGGCAGGTTGTCGAACATCACCGGCAGGTGGCCGCCCAGCAGGTCGTTAAGGGCTTGGGCGCTGCCCTTGTAGGGAACGTGCTGCATGCCGGCCCCGGTCAGTTGGTCGAACATCACGCCGGCCAGATGCATCGACGTGCCCGTACCCGGCGTGCCGTAGGACGTGTTGGGATTCGCCTTGGCGTAGGCCACCAGGTCCTTGACGCTATCCACCTTCACCACTGGTCCGACCTCCAGCACCACGGAGGATGCTCCCAGCATGCTGATCCCCGTGAAGTCCTTGGTCGGGTCGAACGGCATCTTGGGGTACACGAAGGGATTCAGCGCATTCGTTGAGATCGCGCCAAAGCCGATGACATAACCATCCGGCGCCGCCTTGGCGACCGCCTCCATGCCGATGTTGCCGCCCGCGCCGGGCCGGTTCTCGACGATGACGGGCTGGCCGAGTTTCTCGGCCACCTTCTGGCCTGCCGTGCGCGCGACCAGGTCGGTCGTCCCGCCAGCGGTATAGGGCACGATGAAGGTGATGGGCTTGGCCGGATAACCGGCGGCCAGCGCCGGCGCGGCGCCCTGGATGAATGCCAGCGCGGCCAGGCCGCGCAACGCATTTTTAGTGTGGCGATGCATGATGTCTCCCTCCCGTTTGTCGTTATGCACGGGTAGCGCATCTTATCGCCGGACGTCGCCGGCGCACAGCACCAACATGCGCTTGTTCCGCCAGGTATCAATTCATGTTCCGCCGCGGGCGTTTATCGCCGGTTCGCTCCCTCCTATAGTTCGTCTCACTGTCTGAGCGCGCAGGCACCTTCCAAATGCCAATACCGGAGAATTGAAATGTCGAACAAGACTGTAGTGATCACGGGCGCGTCCAGCGGAATCGGATTCGCCCTGGCGCAGGAATACCTGCGCCGCGGCGACAACGTGGTGGGCAACGCCCGCAGCCAGCAAGGACTGGATACGGCGGCTGAGCGCCTGCGCGAAGTTGGCCTGGGCCTGCCTGACCGCTTCCTTGCCGTGGCCGGCGATATCGCCCTCGGCAGCACGGCCCGCGAGATCGTGCGCCAGGCCACCGAGCGCTTCGGCCGCATCGACGTGCTGATCAACAACGCCGGGATCTTCATTCCCAAGCCCCTGGGCGAATACACCGACGAAGACCTGGACCGCATCATCGACACCAACCTGAAGGGCTTCTTTCACATCACCCAACAAACCGCGGCGCACATGGCGGAGTACCGCGACGGCCATATCGTGAACATCACCGCCAGCATCGCCATGCAGCCCAGCAGCCGCGTCCCGGCGCTGCTGCCCGTGCTGATCAAGGGCGGCCTGAATCACGCCACGCGGGCCCTGGCGATCGAACTGTCCGACAGGAACATCCGCGTCAATGCGGTGGCGCCCGGGATCATCGAGACGCCGATGCACGACCCTGCCACGTTCGGCTTCCTGAATTCGCTGCAGCCCGCGGGACGCATGGGCAAGGTCGAGGATATCGTCGGCGCAGTCACCTACCTGACCGATTCGGCCTATACCACCGGCGCAATCCTTCCGGTCGATGGCGGCGCCTCGGCTGGCCACTGGTAGCATCCCAAGCGGACGCCCGCCGCGCAGAATGGCGTTCCGCGCGGCGGGTTTCCGCCAACCAGAGACCCATCATGTCCATTGAAGCCAGACTGGCCGAACTCGGCCTGACCCTTCCCGCGGCGCCCCAGCCCCTGGGGCAGTACACCGCCGTGAGCCAGGCCGGCGACCTGCTGTTCATCTCGGGCCAACTGCCGCTACGCGATGGCCGCGTCGTATGGCAGGGCCGCGTCGGCGCGGAGCTTACCGTTGACCAGGGCCGGCAGGCCGCTGAACTTGCCGCGCTGAACGTGCTGGCCCAGATCCACCAGCACGCGGGCAGTTTCGACCGGCTGGACCACCTCGTTCGCGTCGAAGGCTACGTCGCCAGCGCGCCAGGCTTTCTGGACCAGCCCACGGTTTTGGACGGCGCGTCCGGCCTGTTTGCCCGGGTGCTCGGGGACAAGGCCGGCCATGCGCGCACCGCCAATTCGGTGGCGCAACAGCCCGGCAACGCGGCCGTCATCCTGGTGGTGATCGCGCAGTTAAAGGACGGCTGAGCGTTCAGTTGCCGAGCGTCTCGACCAGGAAATCGACGAATGCCCGCACGCGCCGCGATACGTGCCGGGCATGCGGGTACAACAATACGAAAGGCCGGGTGCTGCCGCCCTGAGGCTGCAGCACCTCGGTCAGCCTGCCCTCCCGCAGGTCGTCCTCGACCACGAAGCGATACGTCTGGAACAGGCCTGCGCCCGCCCGGGCCAGTGAGACACCGCCCAGCACGTCCTCGCCCGTGCCATAGGGACCGCCGGTCACGATGTCGGCGGCTTCGCCGTCCACCTGAAAGGTCCAGGGAATGCGGCGTCCGCTGCTGGGCAATTCGAACTGAATGCAATCATGCGCGGCCAGGTCCTCCAGCGCTTGGGGCGTGCCGCGCCTGCGCAAATAGCCGGGCGCGCCGACCACCACCAGCTCTGCGTCCTCCAGCTTGCGCGCGATCAGCGCGGAGTCTTCGGGCGCGCGTCCGCGCACCGCGAGGTCGTAGCCGTCGTCGGCAAAATCGACGTTGCGGTTGCTGATATGGACATGGACGTCGACGTTGGGATATTTGTCGCGAAACGCGGGCAGCAGCGGCAGGACGCGGTAATGCGCATAGGGCGTGGGCAAGCTGATGCGCAGGCGTCCCGCCGCACCATGCCCGCCAACCTGCCGTTCGGCGTCGACCAGTTGCGCGATGGCCGGACGCACCTGATCAAAGTAGGCGCGCCCTTCGTCGCTCAGGCGGATATGCCGGGTGCTGCGTACAAACAGCCGTATGCCCAACCGCGCCTCCAGCCGTGACACGCTGCGGCTGACGGCCGCCGGCGTGACGCCCGCGGCGTTGGCCGCCGCGGTGAAGCTGCTGAGTTCCGCAGCCAGGCAGAACATCTCGATGCTGCCCAGTTGCAGGTCGTCGAAGTGGCGCGTCATGCAGGCTCCTGCCATGGTGGCCGGGCGGCCGGTCCCCGCCCTCGCCGGTCAACGGCCCAACACATCGATGATGCGCTGGGCAATGTACTGGCCGTGAGTTTCCAGCGCGAAGTGACCGGTGTCCAGCAGTTCGACGACGGCATCCGGATTGTCGCGGCGGTAGGCCTCGGCGCCCGGGGGAATGAAGAACGGATCGTTGCGCCCCCAGATTGCCAGCGTGGGCACCTTGGCTTGACGGAAGAACGCCTGGAACGCCGGATAGCGCGTCAGATTGTTTGCATAGTCCAGGAAGAGATCGAGCTGGATCTCCTTGTTGCCCG
This sequence comes from Achromobacter sp., assembly GCA_032015805.1. Lineage (GTDB taxonomy): Bacteria > Pseudomonadota > Gammaproteobacteria > Burkholderiales > Burkholderiaceae_B > Achromobacter. The sequence continues at coordinate 4,600 of DALZRX010000112.1, read as the reverse complement.
GGCGTTCGAGCAAGGCCGCGTCCAGCACGTAGCCCTCCGGCGCGACGCTGTCAGGGTCGGCCACCCCGTGCACGTACTGCCACTTCGTGCCTTCCAGATGCAGGATGGCGTCGTGGATGGCCTGGCGGTTTTCGGTCGAGGGGTCGTTCCAGTAAGCGCGGATGGGCGCCCAGGCGTCGCCCAGGCCGTCCAGGTAAGCATTGCCGTTCTGAGAAACCAGGCCGGTCACGCGCTCGGGGTGCGCCACGGCGAGCCGCAATCCGGTCGGCGCGCCATAGTCGAAGAAATACATCGCGTAGCGAGTCAGCCCCAGTTCGTCGACAAAGGCTTCCAGCGACTTGGCCAGGTTATCGAAGGTATAGCGGTAACCGCGCTCGGCGGGGACCTCGGTGAAGCCAAATCCAGGCAGATCCGGCGCGATGACGTGAAAGTGCGCGGCGAGCTGCGGGATCACATTGCGAAACTGATGCGATGAACTGGGAAAGCCGTGCAGCAGCAACAGCACCGGCGCTTGGGGGTCGCCAGCTTCGCGGTAGAAAAAGCGCAGGCCATCGGCTTGCGCGTGACGGTAATGGACGGTGTTGTCGGGCTGGGGGTTCATGAAGGTCTCCGGTGAGCGGGGCATGGATAGACAAGGGGTTTCGAAGCTTCAGAACACAGTCTACGCATTTCTCGTAACCTGTCAACATCAGTTTTAACGGTTACGCGAAATCTTGTTGTGATGATGCGTCGCCCACTTCGCGGTTGGTCCCCCCCGGCCATGAAAAAGCCCGGCATGAGCCGGGCTGTGCACCACCGATGAGTATTACTTTCCCTTCGCGCCGGCGTCCGCCGCTTCGCGTTGCCGGAACGCCGCCACCTTGTGACGATTGCCGCACAGCGCCATGCTGCACCAGCGCCGCTTGTGCGAGCGCGTCCTGTCATAGAACCAGAGCGAGCAGGCATCGCTCTCGCACTTGCGCACCAGCCCGAAATCGCCGTGCGCCAGCAGGTCGGCGGCGGCCTCCGCCACGGGCAGCAGCCATTGCGCCGCCGTCTGCGAGGGATAACGGCGCGTCACCGCCAGGCCGCCATCCTCCCCCGGTGCCAGCTCCAGGTGGCTGCCGCCCGATGCCAGGGCGCGATTCAGCGCAGAAAGCGTGAGCGGCGCCTGCGCCTTGCGCTGCGCCACCAACTCACGGACGGTTTCGCGTAAATCGCGCGCTCCTTGCAGCAGGCCGGGCGGCGCGGCGCCCTGCGCGGATCCTGCGCCGGCGAGCGCCAGCCAGGCGGCCACGTCCGTGTCGGACTGCCAACGGTCCATCTGACCTGAGCTGCTTTGCTCGACGGTGTTGATCATGTCCAGGGCGACGTGATCGCCCAGTTGCCTGAATTCCGGTGCGTAGCTGGTGTTCATGGTGACCTCCGGCGCCAGTGTAACCCTCAAAGATTAACAATAAAAGTTACATCAGCGTCGGCAGCAACGCTTGCCCGATCAGACGCGCGCTTCCGGCAGCGGGATGTACTCGGTTTCGTCGCCGGGCACGATCTGATCAAAGCGAGTGCGCTGCCAGTCCTGCTTGGCCTGCTCGATCCGTTCCTTGCTGCTCGACACGAAGTTCCACCACACAAAGCGCGGGCCATCCAGCGGCTCGCCGCCCAGCACCGCGAAACGCGCGGCCGTCTTGGCGCGAATCTGGACCGGCTTGCCCGGGGCAAACACCACGAGCCGCCCGCTTTCGTAAGTCTGGCCATCGATCTCCACTTCGCCCTGCGCGAGGTAGGCGGCGCGCTCTTCGTGTTCCGCCGGCAGCACCGTGGTCGCCCCAGCTTGCAGTTGAAGGTCGCCGTAGAACAGCGGCGACAGCGTCTTGACCGACGAGGTCTTGCCGAACAGCGAACCGGCCACCACCTGGGCGCGCACGCCCTCGCCTTCGATCACCGGCTGCGCATCAAGCCCGTAGTGCGTGAAACCCGGATCCGTCTCTTCGTGCGCCTTGGGCAGGCCCACCCAGATCTGCAGTCCACAGAGGCGTTGCGGCGCGAGGCGGCTTTCCGGCGAAGAGCGTTCGGAATGGACGATCCCTCGGCCGGCGGTCATCCAGTTCACTTCACCGGGCAGGATGGTCTGGGTGTTGCCCGCGCCGTCACGGTGAACCATGGAGCCTTCGTACAGGTAGGTCACGGTGGACAAGCCAATGTGCGGGTGGGGCCGCACGTCGATACCTGCGCCGACGTCGAAATCCGCTGGCCCCATCTGGTCCAGGAAAACGAACGGACCGACGCTGCGGCGCTGCATCGATGGAATGGCGCGGCGGACGGAGAACCCGCCCAGGTCGCTGGTGCGCGGCACCACAACGGTTTCGATCTGGCTTTCGCCGGCTTGGGACAGGGTCGACATGGTGCAATGCTCCGCATGAATTGGCCTGGGGCCATCTTAATGGCCTCGCGGCCGGTAATGTGTGAAACCGGGCGGATTCCAGAATCCGCCCGGCAGTTGGTCTCAGACCAGGTCGAACACCAGCACTTCAGCGTCCTTGCCGCCCGACAGCTCGACGCTGCTGTCGTCCGTGATGGCCACGGCATCACCGGCGTTCAGCGCGGTCCCGTTGACCGTCACGCTGCCGCGGGCCACATGGACCCAGGCGCGGCGGCCGGCGGCCAGGGGCAGCGAGGCCGACTCGTCGCCGTCGAAGAGGCCGGCGTACAGGCGGGCGTCCTGATGGATCTTCATCGACCCGTCAGCGCCGTCGCCCGTCACCAGGGCTTGCAGACGGCCACGCTTTTGCTCATCGCTGAAGGCGCGCTCTTCGTACTCAGGGGCAATCCCCGTCACGTCCGGCTCGATCCAGATCTGCAGCATGTGCGTTTCGGCGTCCGACCGGGGGTTGAACTCCGAGTGCATCACACCGCGGCCGGCGCTCATGCGCTGGACATTGCCCGGCTGGATCGTCGAGCCGCTGCCCATGCTGTCCTTGTGGGCGATCGCCCCATTCAGCACGTAGGTGATGATCTCCATGTCCCGGTGGCCGTGGGTGCCGAAGCCGCGGCCGGCGGCGATGCGGTCGTCATTGATCACGCGCAGCGCGCCGAAGCCCATGTGAGCCGGGTCGTAATAATTGGCGAAGGAGAAGGTGTGAAACGAATCGAGCCAGCCATGGTTGGCGTGACCCCGTTCGGCAGCGCGGCGGATCGTAAGCATCTTGAACTCCTGTTTCAATAATATGAATGATTGGGGCTGCAACGTGGCGGGGCTTTTTGCCTTGCCGTTTCGTTGCAACCCCGGCATGAGTGATATTCTGCGCGCCCCAGCGCTCGGTTTTGGCGCTATATTTTGATGACCTCATTCAATTTATTTGAATGCCCATTTTTCACGCCATTTCATGCAACCCATCACGCCTGAACTCCTCGTCCTCGTCGATGCGATCGCGCGCCACGGCAGCTTCGCCAAGGCGGCGCGCGAACTGGGCAAGGTGCCCTCGGCGGTCACCTACTCCATCCGCAAGCTCGAGGACGGCTTGGACGTGCTGCTGTTCGACCGTTCCGGCCACCGCGCGCTACTGACGCCAGCGGGCGAGGCCCTGCTCAAGGATGGCCGTCATCTGCTCCAATCGCTGGATGACCTGGCCAGCCGGGTCAAGCGCATCGCAACCGGCTGGGAAGTGCAATTGCGCATCGCCGTCAGCGCGGTGCTGCCGTGGCGGCCCATCTATGACCTGATCGACGAATTCCACGCGGTGGGCAGCGCCACGACGTTGCGGTTTTCCACCGAGGTCCTGAGCGGAAATTGGGATGCGCTGACATCCGGCCGCGCGGACCTGGTCATCGGTGCGGGCGCGGCGGGCGAACCGACCGGCCCCTACCGCTCTCAGGCAATCGGCGTGATGCAATTCGGGTTCTGCGTGGCGGCGAACCATCCGCTCGCTTCGCTGCCGCAGCCGCTCAGCCGTGCGGACATCACGCGCTATTGCGCCGTGGTGATTGCCGATACCTCGCGCAACCTGCCCGTGCAGTCGCGCGGCATCCTGTCGGAGCAGCCGACGCTGGTGATGCCTTCGATGCAGGCCAAGATCGAGGCGCAGGTGCGCGGCCTGGGCTGCGGCTACCTGCCGCTGACGCTGGCCGCGCCGTACCTGGCGCAAGGACTGCTGGTGGTGTGCGAAACGGATGAAGGCATGTCCCTGACGGAACACGTGGCCTACGCGTGGCGGGCGGAGCCGCCGGGCGAAGCGATGAAGTGGTGGCTGCAGAAGTTGAAATCGCCGCGGCTATGCGAGAGCCTGCTCGGCCTGTAGGCGCGGCGGACAATGCGCCGGCCCGCGGGGCCGGCGCACGTGCGGCTACTCGTCTTCGATGCCCAGTTCGCGCAGCTTGCGCGTGATGGTGTTGCGGCCGATTCCCAAACGCGATGCGGCTTCCACACGGCGGCCGCGGCTGGCGTCCAGCGCGCTTTGCAGCAGGATCTTTTCAAACTGGCGCGTCAGCGTTGCCATGACCGCCGGCTCCCCGCGTTCCAACCGATACTGCGCGTCGCGCAGCAGCGAATCCTGCCAGTTGCGCGGCGCGCCATCCTGCGCCGGTTCCGCGGTGTAGGCGCCGGCCGGCACGACCGTACCGACGC
>DALZRX010000111.1:0-10289 GCA_032015805.1 Achromobacter sp. | reverse complement strand
CCGCCCCGCGCGGCGCCGGCTCAACTTGCCGCCCGGGCCGCTAACGCGCCCGGGCGCGCTCCAGCATCTGCACGATCTCCGTCTGCCCGCGCTGACGGGCGTGCTGCAACGGCGTCCGCCCGTCCTTGTCGGGCAGGTTGACGTCCGCCCCGCCTTCGATCAGCAACGCCACGATGTCCTGATGGCGCGGTCCGCCATCGCTCAGGATGATGGCCTCGAGCAGCCCCGTCCAACCCAGCCGGTTGACATGGTTCGGATCCACGCCGGCCTGCAGCAGACGTTTCACGACCTCGACATGGCCCCGCTCGCACGCGGGAATCAAGGCCGTCCCGCCATAGCGGTTGGTGCTTTTCAGGTCGGCGCCGTGCGACAACGTCAGCTCCAGGATCTCGCGATAGCCCTGGGCGCCCGCCAACAGGTATGCGCTGTCCTGCATGCGGTTCTGCGCATTCACGTCCGCGCCCGCCTCGATCAGCGCCGCCGCGGCCTGCGCATGGTTGCCCTGCGTGGCGCGCAACAGCGGCGTGTTGCCCTGCCCGTCCCGCGCCTCGAGCGGCGCGCCCTCGGCCAGCAGTTGGCGTACGCGCGTCGTCTCGCCGTTGCCTGACGCCTCCAGCAGTTGGACGCCGCGTTCGTCGGCCACGGCGCCGAAGCCGATTGCGCTCAGCGACAGTACGACGCAGACGCGCCAGAAGTTGATGTAAGCCATTGCCGCCAGCCTCCTTGGTGTTATTGAACGTGCCGCCCGGTGTCTTGCCGGGCGGGCGCGCTGCCATTATCTCCTTGCCGCCGGCGCCGCCAGAGACCTATGCTCGGTCGGACTCATGGTGACGTGCAATGTGCAGGAAACAAGCGTCCGGCATGATCGGCCTCCCTCACTGATCGCAGCCCCCAAGAACTGCCATGCCCTCTCGTTCCGATTCCGAACTTTCCACGCTTGTCCGTCCTTCGCGCCTGATGCGCGCCCTGGCCCTGGCGCTGCTGCCGCTGGCCCTGGCCGCCTGCAACGGGGGCAGCGACGACGATGACGACGTCCAGCCGCCCGTCGCCGAAACGCCGGCGCCGCAACCGGAACCGCAACCGGAGCCGGAGCCGGAATCGCCCCCACGCAACACGGCCTATCTCCAGACCAAGCCGGGCGACGTCATCCAGGTCCGCATCGAGGAACTGCAACCCACCCAGGCCGCGATCGGCTACGACCAGATCTACTACAAGCTGGGCCGCTGGCAAGGCGACTTCGACCGCGCCACCTGGGCGGCCGATCCGGTGCTGCAACTGGATTACCTGAACCGCACCGTGGGCAAAAAGTTCGACGACTACTGCGAAGACGTGGGCGGCGCCGAGCGCGCGCAAGAATTCCAGAGCATCGCCGAGGCCCGCGCCGCGCGCCTTGACCAGCCCAACACGTTCACCTGCCTGGATGCGCCGGGCACGAACACCGCCAACCTGAAAACGGTGGTCGTGGGCTGGGACGGCAATCTGTACCTGACCGACGGGCACCATACGTTCTCGTCGCTGCGTGAGATCCCTGACGGCGGTCCGAAGCTGCCGGTGTGGGTGAAGGTCGACGCCAACTACAGCGACCTCACGACCGCTGCCGCCTTCTGGCAACGTTTGGTGGACGAACGCCGCGCCTGGTTGCGCGACGGCCAGAACCAACCCATCACCGTCGACCAGCTACCCACGCGCGTCGGACTGCCCAGTGCGCAGGAGCCGGGCGGCATGCAGGAAGACCGCTACCGCTCGCTGGTGTACTTCACCCGCGATATCGCCTACAGCAACGGCAACCTGCCGGAATTCGCCGAGTTCCTGTGGGGCGACTGGCTGCGTCGACAGGCCACCGCCGGGCAGTTGCCGGGGCTGGACCAGTACAAGATGCAGGCGCCGGCCACGCCCGCCGCGATCCTCGCGGTCAGCACCCTGAACAAGGACATCCTGCCGACCGGCGCGAACGACAGCTATGCGGCCGCCGTGCGCGATGCGTCGCTGAAGATGAGCGCGTTGAACGACACCGACATCGTGTTCGAGGACCGCGATGCCGCCAGCCTCGGCCGCATTGCCCTGGAGCCCAATGCGGCCAGCGGCTCGGACACCAAGACCGCGCGCGATACGCTGGAAGAGTTGCCGCGCGACGACGTCAAGACATCCGATTCCAAGCCGCGCGGCGCCGGCAAGCTGTGGTTCGCGGTGAACTACCGCACCTGCGGCAAGCCCGCGGCCGGAACGTGCTGGGGCTGGTAATGCGACAAAGGCCCGCACGTGCGGGCCTGAGCGCGAAAAGGCTTGCTCGCGCGGCCTGAGCATGAAAAGGCCCGCGCAAGCGGGCCTTTTTGCAGGGTGCGGTCAGCGCCTCAGAGCACTTCCTGGGTGTTCTCGGCCTTGGCGAGCTGCTGCATCGCCAGGGCCACCTTCTTGGCGACTTCCTGGCGTTCGGCGGCCGACATGGCGTCGTACTCTGCCTTGGAAATGCCCAGGCTGGCCAGGGCCGCGTAGAACATCTTGTCCTCGATGGACATCGAGGCATAGTCCAGGAATTCCTTTTCAACCTGCGAAGACGCCGACGGCGCGGCGCCTGAAACGCCGCCGCCCATGGCCGACCGGCTTCGCTCGGTCGCGTCGGCGAACGCCGCGCGAAAGCCGTCGTCCGGCGTGGCGTTGCGGGCGGCCGAGGCGGATTGGCCGGCGCCGGCGGTGATACCCAGGAAATTCACGCTGCTCATGGATGCTCCAAAGGACACGCCCCGCGCGTCCCGCCTTGCGCAGCGGCCGCGGCCATCCGTTCGGGATTGGCGTTCAGGATGCCACCATACTCCGCGCCCGCGGCGCCGGAAGGCCCGGTCAGGCGCCGGATCGGCCCGTTTCTCTCCCTATTGCGGGGTGGCAAATCCCCGCCCCGTTCGAGTATCTTGTGCCTCTTGCAAACCTTTCAGAGATCCGACTCATGAGCACCGACACCACCCCCGGCCAGCCTTCGGCCGCCGCGCCCGCCGCGGACGCCTTCCTGCAGTTCCTGGTCAACCTGGTGAACAACGGCAGCCAGATTGAAAGCATCGGCGTGACGTTGCAGATGGGCGGCATGCTGGTGTCCGGATCGATCGTCTCCGGCGCCGAGTACTTCGACAGCTTCGCCGCCGGCTTCTCGGGCTCGCTGGAATCGCTGGACGCCGACACGCGCAAGTCCGTGCATGCCTCGCTGGCCGAGCTGGGCGACGTGTTCCGCCTGCCCCAACCGATCGACCCGCTGCCCAACTACATCCATCTGTCCGACGCCCTGTTCTTCACGGCCGACGGCACGCCCATCGCCGGGCAGCCGACCCTGTGGCGCGGCCGCACCAGCGCGGTGGACGGGTTCATCCTTGGACGGCTGCAGTCCGACGCATCCGCTTGACCCGCATGACACAACAACCTGTTTCCCCGCCAATCGAAGGGCAGGAGGTCGACCGCAAAGCCATGCAGGCCCTCATCGAAGCGGCCGTCGGCATCCCGCTCTCGTTCGTGGATTGCGACTTCCAGGAAGCGGACTTTTCCCGTCTGGAACTGCGCGGCTTCCAGTTCAGCGGCTGCGCAATCGCGGGCGCCTCGTTCCAGGGCGCGGACCTGACCGACACCCAATGGCTACGCTGCCGAGGCGGCTCGGCCAGCTTCGCTTCGGCGGACGCCAGCGAGGCCGCCTTCCAGAATTGCGACCTCAACAACGCCAACTGGCGCCGCGCGCGGCTGGCCAGCACCCGGTTCCGCGCTTGCAAGCTCACGGGATCGGACTTCGACGGCATCGCATGCCTGGGTTGGACGCTTGAGGAATGTCTGCTGGTCGGCGCCCTGCTGCGCGGCGTGTCGTTCCGCAAGTGCAACTTGCTTCAGCTCGATTTCTCCGACGCGGACCTGTCGGGAAGCGATTTCCGCGAGGCGGTCTTTCACGGCGGCAGCCTGCGCAATGCCACCCTGAAGAATGTCCACTTCGAGGGTGCGGACCTGCGCGAAGCCGACCTGGGCGGCCTGGACTTGACGGCTGCCGCGCGCCTGGCGGGCGCCACCATCTCCAAAACGCAGGCCGCGGCATTACTGGCGGAACTGCGCATCAGCGTGGTCTAAGCCAATTTCAGATGCTGCGAGGCCTGCGGGCTTGCAGGCGGGCGAAGTCGCCTGGGCCTGCCCCCATCTCAGCGGGGCCGCCGGAAGCGCGTCCGCGCCGCCTCGATCTCCGCATGGCACACGCAGCCGCTCATGTGCTCGTTCACCATGCCGACGGCCTGCATGAAGGCGTGTATGGTCGTCGGCCCCACGAACGTCCAGCCTCGCCGCTTCAATGCGCGCGAGAGTTCGATCGACGCCTTGGACGTGGGATTGTTGTCCCAGTAGCCACGGTCCACCGCCGCCGGACGATCGTGCGGTGGCGGCTCGTGCGACCATAGCCAACCGGCCAGCGAGCCGGTTTCATCGGCCAGCTCGCGCGCGCGCTGCGCGTTGTTGATGGCCGACACGATCTTGGCGCGGTTGCGCACGATGGCGGCATTGGCCATCAGGCGCTCCACGTCGCGCTCGGTGTAGCGCGCCACGCGTTCGATATCGAAATCGTCGAACGCCTCGCGAAACGCCTCGCGCTTGCGCAGGATGGTGATCCACGCCATACCCGCCTGAAATCCTTCCAGGCAGATCTTCTCGAAAAGACGGCGGTCATCCGCCACGGGCCGGCCCCACTCATGGTCGTGATAGTCCGGCATGGCGGGCTGCCAGAAGCAGCGCGGCACGCCGTGTCCGTCAACGATCAGCCCGGCGTCCAGAGCGACGACATCGCCGTCCGCTTGCGCGACGGCAGTCATGGCTTGCGCGGCACCGGGCAGCTCGTATCGCCTTCCTCGCAAGCCAGGTAGGCGCGCAGTTCCTTCGTGCGGGCCTGCGTGAGCTTATCCAGGCACTGGCTCAGCACCATCGGATACGCACTGCCGCCCGTAACGCCTGCTGACGAAAACGCGCATTCGGCATCGCGAAAGAACAGCCACGCCTTCTGTGCCGCCTGCAACTGCGTCGCGGCGTCCTTGCTGTCCTTCAAGCGCGCCGTCACTTCCTTGTACGCGGCGTTCAACTCAACGTCGGATTGGCGATAAGCCTGATCCGCGCACAGGTTCATGTCGGTCTGGGTAGAGGCCTGGTCGCACTTGAGCACTTGGGCCTGAGCCCCCGCGGCCAGCAGGAGCGCGGCGGCGGCAAACACGGTACGCATGGGAGTTCCTCCTATATCAGGTGAATCGGTAAATGCTGAGGGAAAGTGTCGCATGGATGCAGGCGCCGCGCAGCGCACCTGTCCGTCGCCTAACATAGGCCCCATGAAGATCCAATTGCTTTCCGACTTGCATCTTGAAACCGATCCCACATTCGTGGCACAACCCCTGCCGGGCGCCGACCTGCTCGTGCTGGCGGGCGACATCGGCTCGTACCGTCAGGGCTCCCGGATGGAGCGGGACGATTTCGGCCTGGGCACCTATTCGCCGCGTAACGGCTGGCCCACACCCGTCATTTATGTGCCGGGCAACCACGAATACGACAACGTGGATTTTGACGAAACCCACGACCGCCTGCGCGACCTGTGCGAGGCGCTGGACATTCAGTGGCTGGAACGGGAGACCGTCGTCATCGACGGCGTGCGCTTCGTGGGCACCACGCTGTGGACGGATTTCGACGCGCTTGCCGCGCCCGACGACACGCTGGGCGAAGTCCTGAAAAAGCGCGGCAAGGCCTTTCGGGCTGCGGACTTTTATCTGGAAAAGGCTGAAATGCGCCGGCATGGCGCGCCTTTCATGGCGGAGCAGATGCGCGAGCAAGGCTTGGCTTGCCAACAGTGGCTGGACGCCGCCCTGCGCGTGCCCTTCGACGGCACGACGGTGGCCGTCACGCATTTTGCGCCGACGCTGGCCAGCGCCGACCCGCGATATGGAGTGACACCGGGCACCGCGGGATTTTGCAACGCGCTGGATGGGTTGCTGCCGCTGGCCGACGTCTGGATACACGGACACCTGCATTGCGCGCAGGATTACGTGAAGGATGGATGCCGGGTCATCGCGAATCCGCTGGGGTACGCGAAGAAGGGGGAGCAGGCGGACTTCGACGCCGGCAAGTTGTGGGAGTTGTCTTAATCCGGTTTCGGGTTCAGCGTGGTGTTGAGCTTTTGGATGAGGACCTGCCAAGAGATCAACCGCTTTCGGTCAGGGCGCGAGCGTCTTCGCGCCCGGCGCCCCACCGTGCCTCAAGGCGCCGGATTCGGATGCCGCACGTGGATCTGGTTGATCGCGTCCAGCACCTCGGCGGACAAGGTCACATCGACGCTGTCGATGTTTTCCTTGAGCTGTTCCAACGACGTCGCGCCGATCAGGTTGCTGGTGACGAACGGGCGCTGGTTGACCCACGCCAGCGCCAGGTGCGTCGGCGAGATGCCATGCGCGCGCGCCAGTTCCACGTATTCGCGCGTGGCCGCTTCGGCTTGCGCATTGCTGTAGCGGGTGAAGCGCGAGAACACGGTCAGGCGCGCGCCCGCCGGCTTGGCGCCGTCCAGGTACTTGCCACACAGCATGCCCATCGCCAGCGGCGAGTACGCCAGGAGGCCCACGCCTTCATGGTGGGTGAATTCCGACAGGCCGATCTCGTACACGCGGTTCAACAGGCTGTACGCGTTCTGGATAGACACGATGCGCGGCAGGTCGGGGTTCTCGGCGTGGCGCAGGAACTGGCTGACGCCCCACGGCGTTTCGTTGGACACGCCGACGTGGCGCACCTTGCCCGCGCGCACGAAGTCCTGCAGCACGGACAGGGTCTCTTCGATCGGCACCGTGTGCTCGTCCTCGACCCACGGATAGTTGAGCTGGCCGAACGTCGCGGTGGTGCGGTCGGGCCAATGGAGCTGGTAAAGATCCAGGTAGTCCGTCTGCAGGCGCTTGAGGCTGGCGTCGAGCGCCGCGGTCAGGTTCTTGCGGTCCAGGAAGGTCTTGCCGTCGCGGATGTGGCCGGGACGCTTGGGATCGCGCACGGGGCCGGCCACCTTGCTGGCCAGCACGATGTCCTGACGGCGGCCGGTCTTGGCCAGCCACGTGCCGATGTAGGTCTCGGTCAGTCCTTGCGTTTCGGGCTTGGGCGGCACCGGGTACATCTCGGCCACGTCGACCAGGTTCACGCCGCGCTCCAGCGCGTAGTCCAGTTGCTGATGCGCGTCGGCTTCGGTGTTCTGCTCGCCCCAGGTCATGGTGCCGAGCCCGATCAGGCTGACGTCCAGGTCGGTACGGCCGAGTTTGCGGTATTTCAAGTTCTGCTCCGTGCGGGGTCTTTGGGTAGGGAAGCGACACCTTACTCCAAGATGTTGGCGTTCCGCTGACAGCCCCTCGCCCGATCGGGCTGGCCCTCCCGATCACGCTTGCCGCCGTCGCGCAATCGGCATACGCTGATCCGCAATTCCAATCCCGGGGGGGAAAACGGCATGCTCAGGGAAATCGACGAGGTCATCCTCTTTTTCGTCGTGCTGATCATTTTCCTGGCTGTCATCGAGATCGGCTATCGCCTCGGCCGCAAGCTGCGCAAGCCGGCCGACGAGGCTGCCAAGACACACATCAGCGCGCTCCAGACCGCCCTGCTCGGCCTATTGGCCCTGCTGCTGGGCTTTACCTTCGCCATGTCGGTCACGCGTTTCGAGACGCGCAAGAACCTGGTGCTGGAAGAGGCCAACGCCATCGGCAACGCCTACTGGCGGTCGCAGCTCATTCCCGCGGAGCACCGGCCCCTCGTGGCGAAGATGCTGCATGAATACACCTCCGCGTCGCTCGATTACCACGTGGCGGATCAGGATTCGCCGCGCTTTGCCGCCGCCAACGCCACCGCGCGGCGCATCGAGCGGCAGATCCGGGCGGCCGTGGCGGCCAAGGCCGAAAATCCGCCCTCGATTTCCACCATCATGTTCATCCAGGCCATCAACGAGATGGCGCAGATCAACGAAAAGCGCCGTGTGGCGCTCGAGAACCACGTGCCCGAGCCGGTGTATTACCTGCTGTTCATCGTGGCCGGCGGGTCGATGGCCTACATCGCGTACGGCACTGGCCTGCACGGGCGCCGCCGGCCGATCTCCACCGGCACGTTCGCCGCGCTGATCGCCCTGGTGCTGACCTTCATCCTCGATATCGACCAGCCGGGCAGTGGCTTGATCATGGTCGGCCAGGAAAGCATGGAACGCATGCAGGCCACCCTGGCCCACGAAATGCAGCAGCAGTAGCCCTGCCGTTCAGGGAAAGAATTCGAGGATCTCGTCGTTACGATCGTCGAACGTGCCCGTGGATTTCCAGCCCAGGTGTCGGTAAAAGCCATAGGACCGGACGGCCGGGTCCCTCGCGCATCCCAGGAACAACCGCTGAAAGCCGAGCGCCTCCAGGTCGCGCACCACCAGGTTCAGCAGCGTCTTGCCCACGCCGTGGCCTTCGTAATCGGGCAGCAGCGCCAGCACCACGATTTCACCGGTTTCCGTGTCGCCGAAGCAGTAGCCGGCGACCGTTCCGTCGACGGTCGCCACGTAACCGGGCAGCGAGCCATCCTTGACCGCCGCCGTCCACGAGGCCAGCGTGACGCCCGCCGCGGCCAGGTCTTCGACCGAGAACGCGTTCTCGCGGGTCTTGCCGCGAATGTCGATGCATGCCGCCACGTCCTCGCCACGCGCGGGCCGGTAGATGAATTCCATGTTTTCTCAATCAAAGAAGCGCCGCAGGAACGGCGCCGTGACGCCGGCCTTCCCTTGGCTGACCGCCTCAGGCGTGCCGGCGGCCACGATGGCGCCGCCCTCTTCGCCGGCGCCGGGTCCCACGTCCAGCATCCAGTCACTGCCCGCGACCACGCGCAGGTCGTGTTCGACCACGACCACGGTATTGCCGGCGTCGACCAGACCGTGCAATTGCGCCATCAGTTTGTCCACATCCGCCGCGTGCAGGCCCGTGGTCGGTTCGTCCAGCACATACAGCGTGTTGCCGCGCTGGCTGCGCTGCAGCTCGGTGGCCAGCTTGATGCGCTGGGCTTCGCCGCCGGACAGTTCGGTGGCGGGCTGGCCCAGGCGCAGATAACCCAGCCCGATCTCGTGCAGGAGCGTCAAGGGTCGCGCGACCACGAGTTCATCCTTGAAGAAGCCGCGCGCCTCGTCGACGGTCATGTGCAGCACCTGGGCGATATTGCAGCCGTTCCACTCGATTTCCAGCGTCTTGGCGTTGTAGCGGCTGCCGTGGCACGTCGGGCATGGCGCATAAACGCTGGGCATGAACAGCAGTTCGACGTGGACGAAGCCTTCGCCCTCGCAGGTCTCGCAGCGGCCTTGAGCGACGTTGAAGGAGAAGCGGCCGGCGCTGTAGCGCCGCGACCGGGCGGCCTGGGTGTCGGCAAACAGCTTGCGCACGTGGTCGAAGAGCCCGGTGTAGGTGGCGAGATTGGATCGGGGCGTACGCCCGATGGGTTTCTGGTCCACATTGACGAGCCGTTTGATGGCCTGCGCCCCCGCATGAAGGCGGCCTTTGGTGCGCGGCAGGTTGCCGGGCTGGGGCAGATCGCCCTCGGTTTCCTCGACAGGGAGGTCCTGGCCAAGGTGTTCGCCCACCAGTTCCACCAGCGCCTGGCTGACCAGGCTGGATTTGCCCGATCCGGAGACGCCCGTCACCGCCGTGAACGCCCCCAGCGGAAAACGCGCGTCGACGCCATGCAGGTTGTTGCGGTGCACGCCACGCAGCTCCAGCCACCCGGCGGGTTCGCGCGGGACACGGCGGCTGGCCGGGCGCACGTCGAACAGGTACTTCGCCGTGACCGAGTCCTTCACCTTGCGCAGACCCTCGGGCGGACCGCTATACAACACCTGGCCGCCGTGCTGGCCCGCCCCCGGCCCCACATCGACCAGCCAATCGGCCCGGCGCAGCGTGTCCAGGTCGTGCTCCACGACAAAGAGCGTGTTGCCGCCAGCCTTGAGCTGGTCCAACGCGCGATGCAGCGCCTGCCCGTCCGCGGGATGCAGGCCGGCCGACGGTTCGTCCAGCACGTACACCACGCCAAAGAGGTTGGAGCGAATCTGCGTCGCCAGCCGCAGGCGCTGCAATTCGCCGGGCGACAGCGTGGGCGTGGACCGATCCATCGCCAGATAGCCCAGGCCCAGCGCCTGCAGCGTGCCGATGCGCTCCACCAGGTCGTGGGCGATGCGCTGCGCGGCGATACGCTTTTCGGGCGACAGGTCCGGCGTGCGCCGCACGTCGCTGCTGCCCGAATGCGACAGGCCGCCGGCGGCGACGCGC
>DALZRX010000110.1:0-10294 GCA_032015805.1 Achromobacter sp. | reverse complement strand
CCGCGCCGCCGAAGGACTGGCGGGCGCACAGTTCGAGGTAGCGGGCGGTCAGCAGGAACGCCACGAACATCGTGACCGAATCGAAATAGACTTCGCCCCGGCCGGTATACGTGGCGTGGACGCTGGGGATGAAGGCGGCGACGATGCCGAGCGCCACCGGCACGTCCATGCCGGCGCGGCCCTGCCGCAGATTGCCGCCGGCGTGGCGCCAGATGGGCCATGCGGAATACAGGACCACCGGCACGGTCAGCGCGAAACTGGCCCAGTTCATGAGGACGATGGCCCAGTCTAGAGTTTCCAGCGCATCGACGGGCATGTTCTCGTGGCGCAGATAACCCGGCCACGCAAACATCATGACCTGCATCATCGCCAGCCAGGCCAGCGACAGCCGCACCAGCGCGTGGCGGCGTTGCTGGCGGTCGGCATCGGGCAGGCTGCCCGGAACGGCGAAAATCGATTTGGCACGCATGACGCCGATGGTAATCAGGCCTGTCCCCGACCGCCTTGATCTGAATCAAGACGCCCGGGACGATTTGTTGCCACCCCGAGACAGCCCGGCCATCCTCCTGCCCTGATCAATCTGGCTGGTGGCGCGCAATCTGGGCGGCTGATACAACGGAGTTGTGGCTGCCGCCTGCGCCCCTGGACCGGCCGCGGCCCGGCTTTCCTACGCCCGCGGTCCGTCCGCGGGTTCCGGCGCGGTCTGCCCGTGCTCGACCAAAAGGCGCCCCGGCGTCCCCTCGCCTGGCGTACGGTATGTGGAAAAACACGATGCAACGGCCTATCGGGGTTTTCGTAACGGGCACCGACACGGGCATTGGCAAGACGCTCGTGTCGGCCATTCTGGCCCGCGCCTGGAACGCCGACTATTGGAAACCGGTGCAGACCGGCGTGGCCGAGGAACCGGGCGACACGGACACCGTGGCCCAACTGGCGCAGTTGCCGCCCGAGCGCCTGCACCTGCCTGCCTACGTGCTCCAGGCGCCGTTGTCGCCCTGGGCCGCCGCCACGCTCGAAGACACCGTGGTCGACGCCACCACCATCGTGCCGCCCGCGACGCGGGCCCCGCTGATCGTCGAGGGCGCGGGCGGCCTGTACGTGCCGATCGACGACACGCACATGATGATCGACCTGATCGCACGCCTGGGCATGCCGGTCGTGCTGGCGGCGCGCAGTGGACTGGGCACCATCAATCACACCCTGCTGAGCGTGAAGGCATTGCAGCGGCGCGGCATCCCCGTGCTGGGGGTGGTCATGAGCGGCACGCCCTCCGCGGGCAACAAGGAAGCCATCGAGCGTTTCGGCGGCGTGCGTGTGCTGGCGGAGATCCCGCCGCTGCCGCGTGTCGACGCCGCGGCCGTCGACGAACTGGCCAGGAACATTGCGCCGCTGGCCGACTGCCTGGCGGCGCTGTACGGCGCCGAGGCCGAGGCGGACTAGCCGCGTCGGCGCTCCCAAGCGCGCAGCCTCACTGCCGCGCCATGTCGATAAACGCCCGCAGCGCCGATGACACGCGGCGCTGCCGGGGGTAGTACAGCATGAACCCGGCGATGGTCGGGCACCAGTCGTCCAGCAGCCGCACAAGGCTGCCGGACGCCAACAGGCCCGCGACGTAGTTTTCCGGCACGTATCCGATACCGATGCCGTCCGTGGCCGCGCGCACCTCGGCATGCACGTCGCTCAGGGCAATGCGGCCCGGCACGTCGATCTCGATCTTTTCGCCATCCTTTTCAAATTCCCACTTGTAATAGCGGCCGCTGGGAAAACGGTAGCGCACGCATTCGTGCCGCAACAGGTCCAACGGCGCGCTGGGGGGTTCGCGCCCTTGCAGATACGCGGGCGACGCCACCACCACGGAGCGCAGCGGCGGGCCGATGGGCACCGCCACCATATCCTCGGGCACGGCGTCCAGCAGCCGCACACCGGCGTCGAAGCCCGACTTTACGATGTCGACGAAGCTGTCGTCTTCGCCGATCTCCAGGCGGATGTCCGGGTAGGCCGCCAGGAAGCGCGCCGTCATGGGCATCAACAGCAGGTACGAGGCCGCGCGCGACGTGTTGATACGCAGCGTGCCGGCGGCCGAGCCGCGAAAGTTATTCATTTCGTCCAGCGCATCGCCAAGGCCATGCAGCACCGGCTGCAGGCGCTCGGCCAGGCGATGGCCGGCCTCGGTCAAGGCCACGCTGCGCGTGGTGCGGTTGAAGAGGTTCACGCCCAGTCGTTCTTCCAGGTTGCGGATGGCGTAGCTGACTGCGGAGGTGGACAGGCTGAGCTCCTCGCCCGCCTTCCGAAAGCTGCCCAGGCGGGCGACGGCGGAGAACGCCGCCAGGTGAGACAAGTTGTCGAGCGGCATGATTGTGCGAATTTATTCAATAAATCATGCCGAAATTCTAGCTTGAACCGCGCTTTCACCCGGCATATTGTGAACATCTGCTCAACAAAAATCCCAAGAGGCCGTCATGATCCAAGCTCAAGGCTACGCTGCCCACAGCGCCGACACTCCCCTGGTTCCCTTCAGCTTTACCCGCCGCGAACCGGGCGACGACGACGTGCTGATCGATATCCTCTACAGCGGCATCTGCCACTCCGACCTGCACCAGGCGCGCGGCGACTGGGGGAATTCCATTTACCCGATGGTGCCCGGCCACGAGATCATCGGCCGCGTCGCGCAGGTGGGCAAGAACGTGTCCCGGTTCAACGTGGGCGATTTCGCCGGCGTGGGCTGCATGGTGGACTCGTGCCTTCATTGCAAGGCGTGCCGCTTGAACCTCGAACAGTATTGCGAGGAAAACGCCACCCTCACCTACAACGACAAGGAACGCGGCAGCGACCAACTGACATTCGGCGGGTACTCAGACCACATCGTGGTGCGGGAGCACTTTGTCGTGAAAGTGTCCGACAAGCTCGACCTGAAGGCGGTCGCCCCGTTGCTGTGTGCAGGCATCACCACCTACTCGCCCCTGCGCCACTGGAACGTCGGCCCTGGCAAGAAGGTCGGCGTGATCGGGCTGGGCGGCCTGGGCCACATGGGCGTGAAGTTTGCGCATGCCTTGGGCGCCCACGTGGTGATGATCACCACTTCCGCCGACAAGGCCCGGGACGCCAAGCGCCTGGGCGCGGACGAGGTGCTGGTTTCGCGCGATGCCGACGCCATGGCGGCGCACGCCGGCACGTTCGACTTTCTGCTCAACACCGTTCCCGTCAGCCACGATGTCAACCCTTACATGGCGTTGCTCGCGCTGGACGGCACCATGGTGCTGGTGGGCGCGCTGACGCCGCTGGATCCGATCCCCGGCGCCAATCTGATCATGGCCCGCAAGTCTCTGGCGGGGTCGGCCATCGGCGGCATGGAAGAGACGCAGGAAATGATGGACTTCTGCGCCGAGCACAACATCGTCAGCGACGTGGAGATCGTGCCGATCCAGGCCGTCAATGAGGCCTATGAGCGGCTGCTGAAAAATGATGTGAAGTATCGCTTCGTGATCGACATGGCCTCGCTGAAGGAAGAACGCGCCGCGGCATAGCGGATCGCGCGCGGCCCGTGGCATCCACGGGCCGTATCTTTATCAGCCTGCTCCGTCTCGGGAGGCCAGCCGCTCGGTCATCGAGTAGCCGTCGATGAATTCGCGGAAGTGCTTCAGGAATGCCGTTTCGGCCGGCGTGCGCTGCGCATCGCGATGCCGGAGCAGGTGCAGCTCTACCGCGCACACGCCCTCCCCGGGCGGAAGCCGCCACAGGCGCCCCAGTTCGATGTCGGCGCGGACGCTGTGCTCCGGCAGGCATCCGATTCCGAACCCCGCGCAGCAGACCGGCCGCTCGCTCATTCTCAACGGCCTTATCGACGTCGTGCCCACCGGGCCGATGGAGATGTGGAGCCGTTCGCCCTGGGACCCTGCCATTGTCGATGGCTGGATGTACGGCCGTGGGGCCGCCGACATGAAGGCCGGGTTGGCCGCCAATCTGTTTGCCTACGATGCGGTCCGGGCGGCGGGCTATGCGCCGGCGGCGCCGATCTACTTCCAGTCCGTGGTGGAGGAGGAATGCACCGGCAACGGCGCTCTGGCGACTCTGCTACGCGGCTATCAGGCCGACGCGGTAATCATTCCCGAGCCGGAAGAGAACATGCTGGTGCGCGCCAACGTCGGCGTGCTGTGGTTCAAGGTGCGCGTGCAGGGCCACCCGACGCACACCCGCGAAATAGCCAATGGCTTCAACGCCATCGACGCCGCCTACGCCACGACCGAGGCCCTGCGCCGCATCGAGGCCAAGTGGAACGGACAGCACCACTGCCACCGCCATTTCGAACACCTGGAACACCCCATCAACTTCAATATCGGCAAAATCGGAGGGGGGGAATTGGCCCTCGACCGTGCCCCCCTTGTGCGAATTCGATGTGCGCGCGGCCATCTACCCGTGCACGACGGCCGACGAGGCCCGAGCGGAAATCGACGCCTGCCTGCGCGAGGCGGTATCCGATCCCCGGCTGGGCGGCACGCCGCCGAAGGTGACCTACATTGGTTTCTTCGCCGAAGGCTACGTTCTGGAAGAAGGTAGCGCCGCGGAGAACACGCTGCGTGAATGCCATAAACAAGCGTCACGCTGGCGGCCCGTTGCTCCACTTCTTCGGCGGCATGGCGCAAGCTCCTGTATCAGGGCGGCATTATCGCCGGCCGCCTATTTCAGCATCAGGAAATCGATCACCGCACGTACGGCGGGAAGCTGAGCACGTTTGTACGGTGTCAAGATCGTTGTCATCACACGGCCGGCGGTCCATGCCGGCAACACCCGCTCGAGCCTTCCCTCCGTGACTGCCTGTGCGGTGATCGTTTCCGGCAGACAGACAATGCCCAGACCCACTTCCGCTGCCTTCATCAACGATACGGATTCATCGGCATAAAACTGCGGCTGCGGTGCGACTTCCACGATGCGCCCATTCGCATCGGCCAACCGCCACGACTTCATCGCCTTGTTGGTCATCAGTCCATCGTGATCGTCCAAGTCCTCCGGCGCTTGCGGCGCGCCGCGTCGCGCGACGTAGGACGGTGCGGCCACCAGCGTAATCGGCTCCTCGCTCATGCGTCGCTGCACAAGGTCGGAGTTCGGCAGCGCGGCAAAATGGCTGCGGATCGCGATGTCGAAACCGTCCTGCACCAGATCGACGAAGCGGTCGGTGACGTGCAACTGGATGCGCAGTTTCGGATACTGCCGCGCCAGGCGGGGAAAGCGATCCGCGAGCTGGAACTGCGCGACGGGAACCGACGTCGTGATCCGCACGGCGCCGCTCGGTTCCGCCAGGCGCCGATGCACCACGGTTTCGGCGGCCTCCGCCTCGATCATCACCGCGCGGGCGTGTTCGTATACGTCGCGTCCCACATCGGTCAGTGTGAAGCTGCGCGACGTGCGGTAAAGCAACTGCACACCCAGCGTGGCTTCCAGCGTTGCAACCCGCTTGCTGACCGTCGATTTTGGACAACCCAGCCGGCGAGCGGCAGCCGCGAAGCCGCCACTGTCGACCGCCTGAGCGAAAAAGTGCAGGTCGTTAAGGTTCAGCATAATCGTCTACATACATGGACATTGGGTCGCAATTTATCCGTCTTTTTAATCAACGTCCACGTATGTATATTTCCCGCATCAACAACGGAGAAATGACTTGAATACCACTTCTGAACCGATCCTGGTCACCGGCTTTCCCCTTGGCAGCTCGGCTGGGCTCGTCGCTGCGTTCGAATGGCTCGGTCAGCCCTATCGCGTTACCCGGGTGGACATGCTGGGGGAGATGCGCACCGACGCCTACCAGCGGCTGAACGGCCGGGTGGAAACCCCTGTGCTGATCACCGAAGCAGGCCACATCGTCACCGAGACGATGGCGATCGCCTTGTGGCTGGAGGCGCGGGATACCGAGAGCCGCATCAGCTTCGAGCCGGGCACACCTGAAGCGGACCGGCTGCACCAGTACCTCGCTTTCCTCAACACGGGCTTTACCGGCGCGTTCTACCCCATGTGGGTCGCGCTGGAAGCGCAGGACGTCACCGAAGATGAGAAGAAAACCCTGCGCAAGTTTGGCCGCGACTTCGTGGCTGTGCGACATCGACAGCTCGAGGCGATGATCGGTGATAGCGACTACCTGCTGGGCGACAAGCCGACGCTGGCGGACGCGGTATTCGTCGGTGTGGCGCGCTGGGCGGACTTTCACCAGGCGATTAAGCCGCGAGACTATCCGCGCATCCTGGCGCTGCGGCAGCGCCTCGAGACCGATCCGGCATTCCGCTTCGCATCGGCGCTCGAAGAAGGCAAGGCGGCGATGGGCAGTGGCGCCATGAAAGGACTTGTTCCGCTCGAAGAGGTGCTGCGCTATGCAGGGGGAGCCACGCGAGCGCTTGATCGCTGATCAAAAAAAGGGTGCCCGCAGGCACCCCGAATCCACCCTACAACAGCACCTGCAACTACAACTGCACAGTCTCAAGCGGTGTCAAACGCCCGGCCACACCAGACACATGAGGCAGAAGCCGCCTGACACCTGTGGTTGCGCTTACGCAGCCTTCTGCGTCTTGCCGTGTTCGAACTGCGCTTCTTCCGTCGAGCCGGTCAAGGCGGTCGTGGACGACTTGCCGCCCTCGATCGTCTGCGTCACGGCGTCGAAGTAACCGGTGCCCACTTCGCGCTGGTGCTTCACGGCCGTGAAGCCCATTTCGGCGGCGGCGAACTCCTTCTGCTGCAGTTCCACGAAGGCGCTCATCTGACGGCGGGCGTAGCCGTGCGCCAGCTCGAACATGCCGTAGTTGAGCGCGTGGAAACCGGCCAGCGTGATGAACTGGAACTTGTAGCCCATGGCGCCCAGCTCGCGCTGGAACTTGGCGATGGTGCCGTCGTCCAGGTTCTTCTTCCAGTTGAAGGACGGCGAGCAGTTGTAGGCCAGCAGCTTGCCGGGGAACTGGCGATGGATCGCGTCCGCGAACTTGCGGGCGTATTCCAGGTTGGGCGTGGAGGTTTCGCACCAGATCAGGTCGGCATACGGCGCGTAGGCCAAGCCGCGGGAGATCGCCTGGTCGATGCCGGCGCGGGTGCGGAAGAAGCCCTCCACCGTGCGCTCGCCGGTGATGAAGGGACGGTCGTTTTCGTCGACGTCGCTGGTGACCAGGTCGGCGGCGTCGGCGTCGGTGCGCGCCAGCAGCAACGTGGGCGTGCCCATCGTGTCGGCGGCCAGTCGGGCCGACACAAGCTTGGCGACGGCTTCACGGGTAGGCACCAGGACCTTGCCGCCCATGTGACCGCACTTCTTCACGGAGGCGAGCTGGTCTTCGAAGTGGACGCCCGACGCGCCGGCCTCGATCATGGCCTTCATCAGTTCATACGCGTTGAGCACGCCGCCGAAACCGGCCTCGGCGTCCGCCACGATGGGCGCGAAAAAGTCGATATAGCCTTCGTCGCCGGGGTTCTTGCCTTCCATCCACTGGATCTGGTCGCAGCGCGTCAACGAATTGTTGATGCGGCGAACCACCTGCGGCACGGAGTTGGCGGGATAGAGCGACTGGTCGGGGTACATTTCGCCGGCCAGGTTGGCGTCGCCGGCGACCTGCCAGCCCGACAGATAGATGGCTTTCAGGCCGGCCTTGACCTGCTGCATGGCCTGGTTGCCGGTCAGGGCGCCCAGCGAATTCACGAACGGCTCGCTATGCAGCAATTCCCAGAGGCGCGTGGCGCCGCGGCTGGCCAGCGTGTGTTCGACGCTGATCGAGCCGCGCAGACGGATGACGTCTTCGGCGCTGTAATCGCGCTTGATGCCCTGCCAGCGGCTGTTTTCGGCCCAATCTTTCTGGAGGTTGCGGATTTCGGTTTCGCGGTTGCTCATGTGATGCTCCTGGTCAGTAGTGAGAGAACTTCAAAGATTCGCGTCTGGCATTGCGTGAATCGTTGGAGAAAGTCTATGCCTGTGCTGCGGAGCAATGTGAGCGCAAGTCTTATACAAGACGAAAAATCTTAGCCTTGCAAATCAACGAGTTATAAGCACCATTTTGTATAATGAAACGCCATTGTCGTTTATGAAATGCCGTCCCGCTGCTGCGCAACACGCGCTTTCACATGACGGGAGTTACATTTCACATTACGGAAAATCGCCCGTTTTTCAACCGCCTACAATGCCGGCATCCCTCCCGTTTCCTTTGTCACTGCTATGACCCTGTCTCACGGCCCGCTCGGGCAGAGCGTGGCCTATGCCTCGCAATACGATCCCTCGCTGCTGTTTCCCATCGCGCGCTCGCACAATCGTGCGGCGCTGAATCTCAACGCCGGCAACCTGCCGTTCAAGGGCGTGGACCTGTGGAACGCCTATGAACTGTCGTGGCTGGATGCCAAGGGCAAGCCGCGGGTGGCGATGGCGACCTTCTCGGTGCCGGCCGACAGCCCCAACATCATCGAATCCAAGTCGTTCAAGCTTTACCTGAATTCGTTCAACCAGACCCGTCTGGTCAATTCAGCGGCGCTGCGCGGCCGGCTGGAACGCGACCTGAGCGCGGCCGCGGGGGCGCCCGTGGGCCTGGACTTCTTCCTGCCGCAGCGCTTTTCCGAGCTGCAGATGGGCGAGCTGGATGGCATCTATATAGACAAGCTGGATATCGAGATCGACACCTATGAGCCGGCGCCCGAACTGCTGCGCACACGGCCGGGCGACGTGGTCGAAGAAACGCTGGCCTCGCGCCTGTTGAAGTCGAATTGCCCGGTGACGGGCCAGCCCGATTGGGCCACGGTGCAGATCCGCTACCGCGGCAAGCCGATCGACCGTGAATCGCTGCTGCGCTATGTGGTGTCGTTCCGCCAGCACGCCGAGTTCCACGAGCACTGCGTCGAGCGCATCTTCAGCGACATCATGCAGGCCTGCGGCCCCGAGCAGTTGACGGTGTATGCGCGCTACACGCGCCGCGGCGGGCTGGACATCAACCCGTGGCGCAGCAACTTCGAGGCGGGGCCGCCCGCGGACATGCGCACCGTCCGCCAGTAAGCACTGCCCCGCACAGCAAACGGCCGCCCCCAGGGCGGCCGTTCTGCTTACTTCACGAAGGGTTCAGGGCGCGGCGTGTCGTCTTCGGACGGCGGCAACACCGGATACTGGATGACCGGCTGGTCGCCCGTGAGCGTCTTCAGGAATGCGACGATCTGGCCGTTTTCCTCAGGGGTGAAGGTGCGGCCCAATTGCAGCCGTCCCATCACGTCGACGGCCTGCGTCAGCGTGGCCGCTTCGCCGTCATGGAAGTACGGATAGGTAAGCGCCACGTTGCGCAGCGTCGGGACCTTGAAGTTGAAACGGTCCGCGTCCTGACCCGTGACACCGGCGCGGCCTTCGGCCGTGTTCTGGGTGACGTATGGGGTGACCACGCCCATCTTCTGGAACGAGTTGCCCCCGACCGCCACACCGTTGTGGCAGGCCACGCAGCCGCTGTTCTTGAAGAGCTCGTAGCCGGCCAGTTCGCGCACCGTCAGCGCCTTCTTGTCGCCATTCAGCCACTGGTCAAAGCGTGAGTTCGGCGTCACCAGCGTTTCCTCGAAGGCGGCCAGCGCGCTGGTCACCTCGCCGATGGTGATCTCGTCCTTGCCGAAGACCTGCCTGAAGTCGGCGCGGTAGCCCGGAATGGAATTCAGGACCTGAACAGCCAGTTCGTGGGTGGACGCCATTTCCATGGGGTTTTCGATCGGGCCGCCCGCCTGCTCGCGCAGGTCCTTGGCGCGGCCGTCCCAGAATTGGGCGATGTTCAGGCTGGAATTGAGCACGGTCGGCGAGTTGATGCCGCCCTGCTGCCATTTGTGGCCGATGGAGGCTTTCAGGTTGTCCGAGCCGCCCATGGCCAGGTTATGGCAGGAATTACAGGAGATCGCACCAGAGCGCGAGAGCCGGGGATCGAAGAAGAGCTTCTTGCCCAATTCGACCTTGGCTGGTTCCTTGATGACGGCGGGTTCAATCGGCTGGATGGGTTCCTGCGATGCGCTCCACGCCTGCGTTGCCCACATTCCCAGTATGAGTCCCGCGGCCAGCAGTGTATTTTTCTTTCTCATTTGCTTCTCCTGTGAATAACCTGTTCAACGACATGGTTATTACAGCGAGGAAGCGACGCTGTGGCCTTGCGGGGCATCAATCGGCGCCTCCAGGCGCCGATGGGTAAAACCGAAGCTTGATAGCGCGCAAGGCGCTGCAGGCGCCGCCCCGCGCTATCAAGCTGTCAGGGGCGCGCCGGTGCCACTGCGGCGGGCGCGTCGGTGCGGCGCGCCTGCACCGCAATCCACTGAGCCAGGAAGGCTGCGACGG
>DALZRX010000109.1:0-10364 GCA_032015805.1 Achromobacter sp. | reverse complement strand
GCGTGCCAGCCGCCGGCTCCTGCGCCGCCGCTGGCGTGAGGAGCGGAAACGCGGCCATGGCCGGCGCATGCCAGAGGAACGACAGGCAACTCAGCATCGCCGCCAGCAGCAGGGCTGCCAGCCAGGGCCTCTCCCGTCTGCGCCGCCAGGAGACGGCGGCATGATGGCGGCGTGAAAGGGATTGGGATGCTGTCGTTGCGGATCGAACCACTAATAAATCTCCTCTGCGATCAGGGCATGTGTCGGGAAAAAAAAGGGGCTAGCGACCGCGGTCGGGGGCTTGGCCAATGGGCACATGATAAAGCCCATGGAATTGGCGGCCCTGGGTCTGAACCCGTGAGCCCGTCCCCTTTCACGTGCGCCCCCTGCTCCCCTGCGGCATGGAGACCGGTACATGCAGGCACGCAATCCGCAGCCTCGTTGCCGGGCGGGGTCGATTGAACACGGCATTGCGCCGGCGTGCCGGGTCAAGGCGCACGGCGAATCGCCTCCCGCGAACGATGGGCGCTGTCCTTTATCGCCGGAAGAAATAAACAAGAGGGAATTAAATCGTTGGTGCGAGCGGCGGCAGTCATTAGAGTCCAACGCCGCCACCACCGCGCCGCATCCCGCAGGCGCGCCACAACAATACGAGTCCGCTCCATGCCTTCCCGATTCCAAGCTGCACGCCGCAATACCCTGCTCGCTCTCGCTCTGGCCGTCGCCGGCATGGGCGTCGCACAGGCCGAACAACGCGTCATCCGCATCGTCGTGCCTTATGGCACCGGCGCGGTCCAGGACACCATCGCCCGCGCGATCGGCGACGAACTGGGCAAGGCGCTTGACGCCTCGATCGTCATCGAGAACCGTGCCGGCGCCGGCGGCACCGTCGGCACCGCCCAGGTCGCCCGCGCCAAACCCGACGGCAACACCCTGGTGCTCGCCGCCGCGAGCCACAACATCGCCGGCTACCTGTACAAGAACCTCAGCTACGACCCCTACAAGGATTTCACCGGCGTCGCCTACATCGGCAACACCGGCTACATCATCCTCGCGTCCGCCTCGCTGAACGTTAAGAACACGGCCGAGTTCATCCAGACCGTCAAAGCCAAACCCGGCGCCTACGACTACGCGTCTGCGGGCAACGGCAGCGCCTCGCACCTGGGCATGGCATCTTTCCTGACGGCCGCCGGTGCGCAGATGCAGCACATCCCCATGAAGTCCACCGGCGACGCCGTGACCGAACTGCTGGCCGGCCGCGTCCAGGCCGTGACGGCCGCAACCATTGGCGTGACCGCCTACCGCAACGATCCGCGCGTCACGTTCCTCGCCTACACGGGCAAAACCCGCTCACGCTTCGCCCCCGACCTGCCCACCGTCGCAGAAAGCGGCCTTCCCGGCTACGCCTTCGATTCCTGGCTTGGCCTGCTGGCCCCCGCCGGCATCTCCGCCGCCGACCGCGACCAGCTCAACGCCGCCGTCAACAAGGTGCTGGCCGACCCCAAGGTGCAGACGCGCCTGGCCTCGCTCGGCGTTGAAGCGGAAGCGAAGTCGGCGGGGCAGTTCCAAGATTTGCTGAAGGCGGATTACGACGCTGCAGGCAAGGTCGTGGCGGCATCCGGGGCGCGCGTGGAGTAGAGCTGCGTCGCGGCATTTCACGCAACGTGACTTGAGACCCCGGCCTGGCGCCGGGGTTTTGTTTTTACACGCTATTTGGCAACGGACTCTGGGTTTTTTCGAATTAGCTTATCCGCCCAAGCTTTCGAAATTTTTATATATGCGGGCCAGCCAATTCGATTCAGATTAAGCAGCCTTTCCACTTTCCCATTCAGGAAAGTTCACGCAGCTTCAGAGGCGGTTGACTTGACGATCGAAATGACAAAGTGGTCGCGCCGGGCGGCGCTGTCCGCCGGCGAATCTTGGATGTCCGATGGCTATGCCATCGGCCTCGGCCAGCATGCCGCGCGACGGCTTGGCGCTCCAACTAAAGGCTTTTTGGATTGCGCGCGCGAATCCTGCCAGCGCGCTCGAAGTCCCCACGATGACGGCGCGGAGCGAAATCCATGACGGCGGAACACGTCATTGCGTTCACCGAACATCATAGAGACCCGCACGATCACGTCTACCTGCTCCTCGATGCCTTGGCAGAGTGCAGCCAAGCTCATCCGCTCAGCATCGCCTCTCTGCAGCGGGATCTCGGTGAATCCGCGGTAACGCGTGTCCCCCGGCCTGACCTCGCGCACACGCCAACGGCCTGTCCCGCCCTGGTTCAACTCGCCGCACCGGGCGCAGCGGTTGAGAAGCGATTCCAGCATATGAGCGCCCGCTATGCACGGGAGGACATCGCGTACAGGAAGCGATACATCTGCGGGTGGCTGCTTAGCCACGCAGCACCGGAGTTGGTTGCGCAACACATTGCGGCGCAATGCCGCATCGCCTCGTCCAATGCAGGCAAGACGATCACTCCCTGGTTTGAGCCTGTGCGTCTGGAACTGCTGACCGCCGCTCTGGGGCATCACATCGGAGGTCTGCTTACACCTATTCGTGCCTGGTTGTTTCCAACGAGTTGGGACAGCTTTGCCATGGTACGGAGCACGCCGCAGGCTAGCCACAGCGATCACGGCGCCTCGATTCGCAATACGCAACATGCAGCACAACTGGTGAACGACTTCCTCGGTGTCTGGCGACTTGCACAGCGTCAGATCCTTTCGTTTGCGCCGTGGCGCTGGAGCGGCCCGGGTCTTTTACCACCCCAAGCAGGCACCCATGCCTTTCGACTCGTCCGCGATGCCCAGCAGCTCGGACTCAGGAATAGCCGCGACATCATCACGCTTAGTCTGCACCGAGTTTGCATCCACCCGCTCTTGGCGCAGCACGCGCAAATTCAACATGCCATCGTCGAGGCCGCCAAAGGCGCCTTCTCGTTGGAGTCCCGCTTCGAAACCTACGATGACGCCGCCTGGAAGCGCATCTACGCTTCATTGCCCCGAGCTGCCAACTACTCATGAGCATCAGCCAAACTCTCAACATAGCGGTGAGCCATGCGGCGTTCAATCCCACCGGGAACTGCAACGCGTGCGAGCGCACGGGCCTGCCAATCCTTCCCTTGCGGGCCGCATACGCGCCATCTCCCCTGGCCACGACAAAGCGAAAGATTGCCACAGACCACACGCTCGAAGCCGTGCCGTTACGGCTGGACCAGCCTCGCACGCTCCGCGAAGGGTATCTCTACGTGCTGCTGGACAAGCACCAGTGGCAGGCCTATCAGGTGACGCCGGAAGGCGCGCTGCGCCAATTCAACCCCTTCGCCATGCCACGCGCAGAACCGGATGCGTTAAGCGAAAAGTGCATTCAGCAGGACCACGACATCCCGGCTTCCTTCATCAACATCAACACCGAACAGTTCAAAACCGCGTGGATTGCGTTTTCCAGCGACCCCTGGCCTGAGAGCGTGCTGAACCGCTACCAGAGCGCTCTGAATGGCGGAGAGTCGCCGCTGGAGGCACGGTTTCACAAACTCGACCTCAAGATCGCACGGGACGATCCCGCCAGTGCAGGCATCGCCATGACAGAGCAAACGCTGCAGGTCGATGTGCAGGTACTGGAGTACGCCACGCCCACGATCGGAGACTTCGACAGCGTGCACGGTTTTTGCACGCGCAATCACCGCGTGAATGCGCTGCGCGGCTTCGTTCGGGTGCAAACCCAGTGCGGGCGGTTGCCTCAGGGCGTATTGGCACTGGTCCTGCCAGATCCGGTTGGCCTGGTGCAGGAGATCAATCATCAGCGTCTGGGCTGGCAGAGAGAGCGGCAGGCATATGAAGCCGACCCGGCGAACAACTACAAGTTCTTTACCTCCGAAACCCTTAAGCGCCTGCGCCAACTCTGCACGCAGGCCGCGGACGACTCCATAGCCGACCGTCCCAATGCCGCTTGGGAGATGATGCCCAGCGAGTCTGGCGGGCCGCCGGTATACGGCGACCCTGCCCGCGAGCGGGCCGAACAGGTCGAGCACAAGGCCAAGCACCTGCTGGCGCGCCTTGAGGAACGGTATGACGAAGCCGCGCGAGCCGCCTGGGAGACGACATTCGAGGCTGCCAAGAAGCGCTTTCAGGATCAAGTGGACAAGTTGGCCGAACTCTACGTAGGCCGAATGCTCAACGATTCGATGTTCCGCTTGGCTGAGCAATATGACTACGACGCAAAAAACGCCTATTCGGTGATCGGCTATATCCAGACCCTGGAGCTATGTCTGAGCGGGGGCATCACTGATGCAGCGCCCAAACCCGATGCCCAGGGCAACGTCCAACCCGTCACCGGGCCCTCGGCCCGCGCGTGGAAAGCCTGGATCAAGGATGGTCAAAGCGTTGTATTCAAGACCTTGCTCGCCCTTGACCAGAGCCTGATGCAAAGCCTGGTGCCCACTTTCAGCAATCAGGGCGAACTGGACTGGAACGACTTCGGCAAGCTCTACGCCCCGGTCACCAAAATCATGACCAGCAGCGATCTGGGCGAAAAGCTCATCTGGCCGAAAGTCCAGAATGCCATCGCCAGCGTATTGGCGGCCTACAACGGCGCCGTCAGCCGCCTGGAACGGCAGGTCGATGCCGGCGTGCGCAACGTCGCCACGCGCGCGAACAGCGCGTGCCTGCTGTTGTACTCGCGCACCTACATGACCCAGGTCGCCGTGCAGATGAAGCTCGGCGAGTTCTACACGCTGATGTGCAAGCAGATCGGCGAAGATCGAAACAGGCTTGCGGCGGCTATCGAACAAGCGTCTGGCAAGGCGCACAAGCAAGTTCGTTCCGTGCTGACGGGCGGCGTGCTCAGCCTTGCGCTGAGCGATCCCAAGCTGGCTGAGCAGACCGTCGACGTGGTGTTATGGCTCGAGGGGAATGCGAATGACCTGCGCCAGCGCGTGGGTAGCAGCGTTCAGGACGCCACCCGGCAAACCGCCGAAGCGCTTGGAAGCGCCACGCGCCGGACAGGTGAAGCGCTAAGAGATCTCAAGGTGCTCGCCGGCACGTTGGAGCCGGACGCACGCAAGACGCTGGCCGGACTGCAGCTCAGCGCCTTTCAGGTCACCGCCCTGGCGCGTTCCGGATTGAAGGGCGCACGCAGCGCCGCCTCCATTACACGAGGCACGGTGGGACGAGCCGAACTGCTGGTTGCCGTGGGCGGTACGTACTTGTTGTCGCAAGGGCTGCGCAGATCGGTCGAGGCCGTGGATGTCGCCTTTGGAGCCAAGCATGACGAAGCCGTGCTGGCAGTGTATGCGGCCTCTATCGGGGTGCTGGGCGGCAGCGTGGAAGTGGTGGGTCTCACGATGAAGGGAAGTGCCGAGCATGCACGGGAGGTGCTCCGCGTGCCTAAGTCGGGGTTGGGCGCGATCAGCCGGATTGCGGATGCCGGTAAAGCCCTGGCGCGATTCGGAGGAATGCTCGGCGCTGTGTCTGGATTTGTGGATGCAATCGGTTCCGTCAAAGCTGCGCAACATGCCGGAGCCAAGGGGGGAACAACGTCCAAAGCCCTGCACATGGCAGCGGCTCTTGCTTATGGAGCTAGTGCGTTTTTTGCGGGATACGCGCTCTACGCGAGTTCTACGGCCATATTGAGTACCACGTGGATACTCGGTCCGGTCGGTTGGGCAATCTTCTTCGGCGTGGCGGCATATGCGTTCTTGAATCTTGGCGAGGAAGCGGAATCCTCTCCCTTGGAGCGCTGGGCCTACTACAGCGACTTTGGAAGACACGGGGCCAATAAATTTACCGACGCGAACATGGCAGTCGCTGCATTGAATGCGGCGGCTTTAGGGGTTGACGCACATGTTGGCTTTGGTTCCGAGTTGCATCTTGAGCAGTACGAGGGGATGGCGGCCATCCTGGGAGGTTTCGAGCCAGGTTTAACCTATGTCCCGCGGCTAAAATATCAAATAGTTTTGCCTCATTACGACGCTTATCGCGCCGCCTATACATGGCAACTTCTCGTGAGGCGTTACGCAGGGGAAGAAATTCTGGCATCGGGCAGCCACCCAACCAACCCCGTTCCGCCAACCGAAAAGCTTAGGCAGCCTCGGACATTGGACTACGTTCCCGATAGCAACGCGCCAGTCATCAAGCAACGCGCAATCACGGACACGGATGGACGTGAAACAAACTTCCTTATCGTGACAGGAAACATCCGATTGACGCTTGGACACGATATCGACGAACTGCAGCTCGATCTGGAATATCTGCCAAATATCCACGACCCTGAGATGGTAGCCAGGATTAAAGCCGTGGAGTTCAAATGAAGGCACGGCCGAACCAAATTTTAGATAACCCGACCAAGGGCTGGAAGGCCGATCTTCCCCTGCCGCAGATCTCCGTCGGCGAACAACTGCCACCTATCGGCTTGCAGCCCAACTTCGTTGATGACACATATTTGGAACTGCATACTTCCGTGCTCTTGAGTCGCTTCGGCGTGCTTGTGTGCGCGGTTGGTATGATAGCCAATGCAATTTTTGGCGCGAGTTTTCTTTTCTTCGAAGTGAGTTTGAGGGATCTTCTTGATAATCCTTTCTTGTATTTGATAATCGTTGGAATGCTGGTGGGGATTGCTATCGCAGGCGTGGGGATGCTGCGCACAGGCATTTCCCCGCCCCGAGACGAACCCATCCGCTTCAATCGCAAGCGCGCCAAGGTCTACGTGTATCGCTTCCATAGCGGCGGACCGATCAGCCGGAAAGGCTGGGGAGTCCGCCCCGCCGTCTTCAACTGGGAAGACCTGCGCGCCGAAGCGTGGAGCCGCATGGGCCCAACCACTACCGCGGTGCCGATTTTTGCTTGGGGCGTCGACATTGCCGTGGTGGCGCCTGGCACCAACCGCGTCATTGACCGATTCCAACTGGCTGGCAGCAATGCCAATGGGGAACACATGTGGGCCATGGCGCGAGCTTTCATGAATCAAGGTCCGGAGGCGCTGCCAAAGTACCCACACCCGCCGCGCGACTGGAACAACGACGTGCCCGGCTACAACCTGGCTTTGCGCCTCGCGCCCAAGGTCCAGTGGCCCCCCGCAATGGACCGCGAGTCGCGGACTGCACCCTGACTTTCCGACTTGCCAGGTGCACTACCGCCTCCGCATCCCATCCAACAGCAGATCCGTAATGAACTCCGCCAGCGCCAGTTGCCTCGCCGCGTCCGGCCTCTGCCGCGTGAAACGTTCGATGATGCCCATCAGCGACTGGCCGAACCACTCGGGCGATATTTCGGGCCGGAACAGTCCCGCTTCCTGCTCCGCACGGACGTTGTCGGCGATCATCGTTACC
Organism: Achromobacter sp.; assembly: GCA_032015805.1. GTDB lineage: Bacteria > Pseudomonadota > Gammaproteobacteria > Burkholderiales > Burkholderiaceae_B > Achromobacter. Next base: position 3,076 of record DALZRX010000109.1, on the reverse strand, counting down.
AGGTCGTCCTTGAGCGCTTCGGCGGCGTCTGCCTGGAAAAAGCCGATGCGTGTCAGGTTTGGATCTTCCTGCAGGATGGCCAGCAGGCGGCCCACGCCCTGTCGGATGCGGGCGACCAGGGCTGCGCCCTGCAGATCGCCGGGCAGGCGCGCCTGGCTGATGGCTTGGCGCAGCCGCTGAGCAAAGAGGCCCACCAATTCGTCATAGGCCGATTGCTTGCTGGCGAAGTATTGATAGAAGACCGGCTGGGTTACGCCGGCGCGGGCGACGATGTCGCTGACGCGGGTGTCCTGGAATCCCCGATCGGCGAACTCTGCGGCTGCGACGGCCAAAAGCTGCAGGCGCGTACGTTCACCTTTGGTGAGACGCCTGTCCTGCGGGGCCGAATCGGGTAGTGCGGTAATCATCGTGAAAAAATACTACCTATCCCTGCTCATTGCCATTGCCGGCCACACCATCTGACCGCGCATTGGCCACTCTTATCAGTGAGTGTACGGCTGCCGTCATACCGCTGAAATCAGTTGAAATCCCCGTATCGCTTGAGACAACTTATTGCGGCGGCCCGGCAGTACAGTAACGATATCGCCCATCGTCGTTGCAGAGTGCCGACGGCGGGCGGACGAGGAGCAAGATCATGAAGCGGTTTACAGCCCGGGTGGCCATTGCGGCGTTGGCGCTGGCGGTTGCCGGCGCGCCAGCAGTGGCCGGCGGGCGTGGCGGGAATTGGGGCGGCCATGGCGGCGGCTATCACCATCATCACGGCGGCGGCGGTAGCAGTTCAGACGGCTGGTGGATCGGCGGCGCATTTGCGCTGGCGACCGTTGGCTTGTTGCTGGCGGCCAATTCGGGGCCCTCTTATGTGCAGACGGGCGTTTATTCATCCGGTGTGGGGTATACGAGCCCTCCCCTGTATGCCGCGCCGGTTTATGGCACGACGGTTTATGAAACGGTCCCCGTGTACAACGCCCCCGTGTACAACGCCCCTCTTTACGAGCCGCCCCCCGTGGCCTATTCCACCCCGGTGCCGCAATACACGCCCACGCAATACGAAGCCGCGCGCCCCGTCAATGCGGCTCAGGCGAATGCCACGACCGACTGCCAGCGCTGGGCCATGAACCAGAGCGGCTTTGACCCGGCGACGATCACCCAGTGGACCACGCAGGTCATGGTGGACACCTACAACCGCGCGCTGGATTCCTGCATGACCAGCCGCGGATACCGCGCGAACTGACGCAACGGTTCGGGTATTCCCGGTTGCCCCGACGCGCCGGCCTGCACACACTGCATGCCGGCGCGGCGCATTTGGTCGCCGCGATGCGCTGGCAAAGACGGCGCCGGACATCCAGGGGAAATCATGTCGAAACTCAAGCTGATCGCGAGGCTGTGTGCGCTCGGCGTAGCGTGCCTGTTTTCCGGCGGTGCGCAGGCCCAGGCCGACGCCAAGGCGCACGCGCTGACCATCGTCGTGCCTTACGGCGCGGGCGGCATCGTCGACAATACGGCGCGGGCTTTTGCCCAGAAGCTTGCGGTGGAACTCGACCGCCCCGTCGTCGTGGAAAACCGCGGCGGCGCGGGGGGCATGATCGGCATGAACACCGTGGCCCGTGCGCACGACGAGAACACGCTGGGGTTCACGGCTGTCAGTCCGGTCACCCTGTCGCCGCACGTGATGAAGACCCTTTACGACCCGCTGAAGGACCTGGCGCCGGTGGCGTCCATCATGTATTCGCCGGTGTACCTGGTGGGCGGGCCCAAGTTCACCGGCAAGACCTTCAAGGACATGCTGGACGCCGCCAAGGCCGATCCCGGCGGCTTGTCGCTGGCGACGGCGGGCGTGGGGTCGCTGGGCCACCTGATGCTGGAACAGATCAATGGCCAAGCCGGGGTGCGCATCACGCATGGGCCCTACAAGGGCATGGCACAGATGGTGCCGGATGCGCTGGGAGGCCAGTTCACGCTGATGCTGGTGAACGCTTCCGGACCCGTCAACGCCTTGATCGACGAGGGCAAATTGAAGCTGCTGGCGGTGGGCTCGCCGGCGCGCCTGCCCGGCCGCCCCGACACGCCGACGCTGGCGGAGCTGGGCTATCCGATGGCGAACATGACCTCGACGTTTGGCTTTTTTGCGCCGGCCAGCACCAGCCCGGCCTTTCGCGCGCGCATGAACGCCGTCATCAACAAGGTCGCGGCCATGCCCGGCATCAGCAAGCCGCTGACCGATGCGCTGAACATCATGTCCATCGGCACGGTCGAGCAGTTCACGGCGCAGGTTCAAAAGGAATACGCGGATAACGGCAATATCGTGAAGCAGGCCAACATCCGTAGCGAATAGTCGTGTCGCCGGGGCTCAACGTGGCCTTTCAACGCCGCGCTTCAGCGCGGCCGTTAAGTGCCGCCCTTCAGTGCCGCCCTTCAGTGCCGCCCTTCAGTGCCGCCCTTCAGTGCCCCCCTTCAGCGCCACCCTTCAGCGCAGTCCTTCGGCGCGTTTTCCAGCGTCGCCCTTTCGTGCTTCCCTGCAGCGATCCCTTCAATGCTTCCCTTCAGCGCCGCCAGCCGCGCCAGGCGAATAGCAGGCCGAGGCATAGCAGCGCACCAGCCGGCAGCACCCAGACGAAACCCGACTCCGTGTAGACCACCTGTTCAACGGGATCGTAATAGCGACCTAGCTCGTTGAACTGCCAGCGCAGGGCTCGTGCGTACCAGGCGTAAAAGCAGACGGCGGACAGGGCAAGACACACGACGGCGGCCACGCGGGCGGATGCGACGCTGCGACCGGCAAGCGCCGCCGCCTTCCAGGCAATGCAGACGCACGCCGCCACCCCTGCCAGCATCACCCAAGCTCCCGCCTCAGCGAGCATCGCGCGCCTCCATTTCAGCCAACAGGGCTCCAGCTTCGGCCCATTGATGTTCACTGAAGACGTGCACGCCCGCGCGACGCAGCAGTTCGGCGGTGACGCCCATGCCGACCTGACGGCGGCTGGCGAAATGGCCATCGTAGACGTAGCCGCTGCCACACGACGGACTGCCCTCTTTCAGCACGGCGAGGCGGATGCCCCGCGCCTGCGCCGCCGCCAGC
>DALZRX010000108.1:0-10380 GCA_032015805.1 Achromobacter sp. | reverse complement strand
CAGCGCGGAGCCCGCCACGCTGGCCGCGATCAGCGCAAGGCCGAGCGCCAGATCCGCCGAGATGCGCTCGTGGAACACGACGGACGACACGATCAGTCCGATCACTGGCACGCAAAGCATGGCGATGGACGTTGCGGCCGGCGGCAGCTTTTGCGTCATGCCCAGCACGACGATGAACGTCAGCGCGGTGGCAAGCGGGCCGGTATACAGGATCAGCGGCCAGGCCTGGGCGTCGCCCAGGAAGGTTGGCGCGCCGTCACGCATCCATGCCAGTGCGGTCAGCGGTATCGTCGCCATCGCGGTTTGCCAGGGAATCATGTCGGCGCCCAGACGGACGTGGCGATTGCCGCGCAACTGGATGATGTTGCAGGCCCAGGCGAACGAGGCGCCCAACAGCATCACGAGACCGATGACGGTATGCGCCTCCCACTGGCTGAACGCGGGCGCCACGATGACGCCGATGCCCGCGTAGCTCAACGCCGTTGCCAGCCATTGCCCGATCGACAGTCGTTCCTTCAGGATCAACGACGACAACGGAATCACCCAGATCGACGTCGCGTACGCGATGACCGACGCGCGTCCGGGCGCTACATATTGCAGCGCCCACAGTGCGAGCGCCGTAAACGCGCCCATCTGCAGCAAGGCCACGCCCGCCACCAGCGGCCATTCCTGCCGCGTCGGCAGCCGCAGGCGCCCCAGCATTGCAAGGACCAGCACGCTGATGAGCGCGGCCGATCCAAATCGGCTGGCGGCAAGCCACAGCGGGCTCATGTGCGCCAGGCCCAACTTCATCACGGGCCAGTTTCCTCCCCAGATGGCGACTGCACCGGCGAGCGGTAGGAACTTGCGAAGACTGCCTTGCTGACTCATCACTACCCTGATCTGCCGCTGATTATTCTGCACTTCAGCCATCTGACCGAAGAATGCAACAGTCTATAGGGTAAACCCCAGCATTTTTCACCGCTTTCTGCGCCAACACGCGGCATACTCAGCACAGATGAATTGCCAATCCGCCACGCCGAGGTGACTTATGCCGGAAATCAACCTGGATGCCACCGACATCCGTATCCTCAACGAACTTCAGCGCGACGCCAGGCTCACGAACGTGGAACTTGCGGCGCGCGTGAATCTGTCCGCTTCGCCGTGCCTGGCGCGCGTGCGGCGCCTGGAGACCGAAGGGCTCATTGACCGGCGCGTCACGCTGTTGAACGCGCGCAAGCTGGGACTGAAGGTGAACGTCTTCATCCAGATCTCGCTGGACAAGCAGCGTAAGGCCGCGCTGGACGTCTTTGAACGCGAGATCGCGGTGCTGCCCGAAATCATGGAGTGCTATCTGATGTCGGGCGATGCGGACTATCTGATCCGCGCCCTTGTGCCGGACGTCGATGCGCTGGAACGCCTGATCGTCGAACACATCACGCGCATTCCTGGCGTGGCAAGCATCCGTTCCAGTTTCGCCCTCAAGCAGGTGCTCTACACCACCGCCGTGCCGCTGGCCTGACGCCGCATCTGGTATCCATCGCGCGCTTGCGGGATTGCGGCGACAAGCCCACAATGAAACCGCACGGCGCTGGTTTGTTTACTGGCGCCAGCATCCCTCCCATCGCTTAGCAAGGAGCAAACCATGCCCGAAACCGAATGGTTCACCGGCAGTACGCTACCCGATCGTCAGGGTTACTTTGAAGTGGAGTTCGCCACCGGCGAAACAGAAATCACGCGCTACGGCATGTTGGGCTGGGAGCCCGAGGAAGAGCGCGGCCACATCCTTCGCTGGCGCGGCCTGGATCCGAACATCGAGCAAGCCGAGATTGATCGCGAAACAGCCGTCCGCAAAAACAGCGACAGCGTGATCGGCTGACCGGCCGGCACAACCTGCGGGGCGTGGCCTGGCCTGCCCCGCAGGAAAACAAAACGCCGCGGCAATAGCCGCGGCGTTTTGACTGGGGCCTTCGCCCGATCAGGGTTCGAGCTTCGTAATCTTGGTGCCAGCGAGCGACACGCCCGCCATCAGGCCGCCGTTGTTCATCACGAAACCCACGACCGGCTGCTGCGCCGTGTTGGTATCGATACGGCCATTGGCGCCGATGTTGACCACTGCCACGGTGGCGTCGGCACCGACGGTCCATCCGCTGCTGTTGCGGAACTTGCTCAGGGCGTCGTCAGTCATGAAGAGCAGGACCATCGCCTTGGACTGCGCGCCCGCCTGGAAGCCAATCGAACCTGCAGTCGTGCTGTAGTAGCCGGCATTCGTGCCGCCCACCCGCAGCACGCCCTTGCCATGCTCGGCGCCGACGATGAAGCTGCCGCTCAGCACGTCAGGAAACACCAGCACGCCCTTGGCCCGCGCCACCAGATCCTTGGATTGGGGAGCGGCTTCGTACAGCTTGGCAAGCGTTGCATTGGCCGCGCTGTTCATCGATTGCCGTTGTTCCGCCGTCGAGGCGGCCGGCGACTTGGAAGGGGTGGTCGTGGTGCAGCCTGCGAACACAAGACCGGCGGCGCCAATTGCGATCACCATGCCGGTGCGGCGCAGAACAGGAAAAGTGTCGAACATGGAACTCTCCTTTTGTTGTCATGCTTCGACAACTGTACCGGGCATTCCAGGTCCGACAAGACACACGAATGTGATAAACGAAACAAAACAATAGCGGCTGCTAGAGAATGCCGTAACGGGGTTCGCCCGAGGACTCGTCCACCGACAAGATGCCCGACAGGACCAGTTCAGCATGACGCCGCGCAATCGCGGGATCATTGAAGGTCACGAAACGGGGCAACGACCAACGCTGCGCCAACGTCTCGTCGCCGCTGCGGCACACCATTATTTCAATGGCCAATACGCCGGTCTTCAAGGCCACGACTTCGCACTGCACCTGAAAACCATTGATCTGCCGCTGCGGCCACCCAACCATTCTGCACCCATGAATTTCGACTGCCCGGCCGCAATATGCCCCAAACAATATGGCTTGGAAAGCGATGTTTTTTGGGGGTAAAACAGTACTAATCAGCCTAGTGCTGGGGCATCTTGAACATCCTGAACCTGGCGCGGAAAAGGCGGTTTTTTACCGTCTAGCGGGGTCGGGCCATAATGTCAGGCGCCTGCGCCTTGCCTATAAGTGATCGACCCCGCCGGCCCTCATTCCAACTTGCCACCGACTCATATGAACAAACCCGTCTTCGAACCTGATACCGCTCCGCTGGAAGTCCTGCCGCGTGACTTGTCCGCCTATCGCGAGGGCAACACCGGCATCCCCTACGTGCACCGCTTCGAGTCCGGCAAGCCCGGGCCGCACGTGCTCATCAATGCCATCACGCACGGCAACGAGATCTGTGGGATGGTGGCCGCCACCCATCTGCTGGACACGGGCGTGCGCCCGAAGATCGGCACGCTCACGGTCAGCTTTGCCCACGTCGAGGCCTACGAGGCCTTCGACATCGACAGGCCTTACGACAACCGCCAGCTCGTTCACAACCTGAACCGCATCTGGTCCGCCGCCATGCTCGACGGATCGGAGGACAGCCCGGAACTGCGTCGCGCCCGCGAAATGCGGCCCGTCCTGGACGCGGCCGATTTCGTGCTGGACATCCATTCCACGCGCGCGCCCGTGCAACCGTTCTGGGTCTACAACGAGATGGACCGGAACACCGCGCTGGCCGCCGCGGTCGGCTCGCCGCAGGTCCATCTGGTCATGCCGCAAGACAAGTTTCCGGGCACCGGCGTCATGGGCTACGGTCATCACGGTGATCCGCTGTCGAACAGCGGCGGCGCGCTCGTCGTCGAATGCGGCCAGCATTTCTCGCGCTCCGCCGCCGAGCTTGCCACCGACGTGACCCTGCGCTTTCTGGCGCATCTGGGCCTGATCGCCACGCCCGCCGATGCCGCGCCGCCGCCCGTTCCGCAGCGCTATCGCCTGCTCGAGGTCCACATGGTGAAGTCCGAAGACTTCACCTTCACGCGCCCGGTGATCGGCTTCGAGACCTTCGACAAGGGCGAACTGATCGCCATGAACGGCGCCGAGGAAATCCGCTCGCCGTGCGACGCCTGCACGATCTTCATGCCTACGCGCCTGCCTATCGTCGGCCGCGAAGCCGTGTATCTGACACAGGCCATCTGAAGTAGGCGACAGCTACCCGGGCGCGTCTCGCAAGCGTCCGGATACAGCCGCAGCGCAGGCAGTCGCAACACTGCCGCTTCGCACCGGTGCCTGCCGATATTTCAAAGGTCCGGAATCAGGCGCTTGCCCATGCTGATCACCGCGTCCTCCTGAAACCCCAGGCTGTCGTAGAAGCGCTTTACCGCGAGGTTATCGGAGCGGATCAGCAGGTTGATCTTCGGACACCCCATTTCAAGCAGCTTGCGTTCCACCGCCCGCATCAGCGCGGTGGCGTAATGACACCGCCGGTGCAAGGGCGACACCGCCAGATAGTTGACCCAGCCACGGTGGCCGTCATACCCGCCCATGAGCGTCGCCACGATTTCGCCTTCCCGCTCACCCACAAGAAACAGGTCGGACTGCACCGTCAATTTGCGCGCGACGTCCTTGCGGGGATCGTTCCACGGCCGCGTCAGGCCGCAGGCGTGCCATAACGCGATAAGCGCCGTCTCGTCGGACGGATGAAAAGGCCGGATGGCAAGGTCTTGATGCGACATGCTTCATTCCTTGTGATGAAAGAACGAAGGCCTTGCGATACGCCTCGGACAGGGAACATCATGCAAACAAAAAGGCCACGAGGGGTATCGTGGCCTTCTGGAGTAAGCGCCGGAGAATCGGCGCCCGAACACGGCTAGCCACTCAACATGGATGTCGAGTGATTCGTCGGAAATCTGCGCGCGTAGCGGCAGAGAGGTGCGATGCGTTCATGTGACGCAGCATACACGAGGCGCCCTGCCACCGGCAACGCGAACGCACTCGTGTCAATGACCGGCGGGCGCGGGCAGCGTGCCTTCCATCACCACCACCGCTTGGCCCGCCACACTGGCCCATACGCCGTCCTCGCGCGGCTCCGCGCGCGCCAGCAAGAGGCTTGCGCGTCCCATGTCCACGCCTTGCCCGACGCGTAGCCGCAAGACGCCGTTGCCCCCTAACGATGCGCGCAACGCCGTGACCGCCGCCGTCGCGCTACCTGTTGCGGGATCCTCGGTCATCCGGCCGGTGAGCATGCGCGCCTGGATATCGGTCGGCGCATCCATCGCCTCGCCAGCCGTGTCGGTGGTATACGCATAGATGGACTTGGCGCCCAGCGGCGGCATCAATGCCGCATAGCCGCCTGAATCCGGCGATGCGCGCCGCAAGGCGTCGCGGCTGGCAAGCTGCACCACGAGGAACGGCAGGCCGACCGACACCACCATCGGCGCATGCTCAGACACGGTGATGTCCGCGGCATCCACGCGCAGCGCCCGCGCCACCGCCTCCACCGGCGCCTCGCTACCGCGCGACAACGGCTGCGGCGCGCGCAGCTCCGCGCCTTGCAGTCCTTGCTCGCCGTACGCCAACGCAATACGCACCAGGCCGGCCTCCTCCTCGAACACGAACGCCTGTGGCGCCGGCAGCCCCGCCGTGATCTGTTCGCGTGCAAGCACGACAGCCGTGCCGACATTTGGATGCCCGGCAAACGGCACCTCGCGGTCCGGCGTGAAGATGCGCACGCGCGCCGTGTGAGCCGGATCCTTCGCGGGCATCACGAAGCTTGTTTCCGAGTAATTGAATTCGCGCGCGATCTGCTGCATCTGACGGGTGTCCAAACCCCCTGCATCCAGTACGACAGCCAGCGGATTGCCTTGATAGGCATGACCGGTGAACACGTCGGCGGTAACGTAGCGATAGCGCATCAAAGCATCCTTGGTATCCGCCTGAAGGTGGCGGGAAGCGGAAATTGTGCGTGCGGCTGCCGAGACGCGAAAGGCACAGAGCCGTGGAATTGCGCGCATAACAGACCGTGTGTGGCGCACATGGACGCGCGCCATCTCGCAAGCGTGCGCCAGGACCTATCTCAGCGTGCCCTCCCATGCCCGCGCGCTCTGCGGCGGGCGGCCCCGGCATGACGCCGGCACCGCCCGCGATGGTGCACCGTCACTATTGAAAACGGAGCGTCCCTGCGGAATACTTTGCATCCCGAACATCCACTTTTGGAGGGTATTGCAATGCAACGCGAAGACATCCAAAAGCTGGGCGCCCAAGCTGCCCGCGACGGATTTACCCTTTGGGATTGCCCGTACTATCGCGCCGCCGCCATGCCGGGCCACACCGGCGAACCGATCGCGCAGTGGCGCGGCAAGGTCGAAGCCTGGGAAGCGGGATGGCTGGAAGCCACAAGCGGTGGCCCGCCACCGCCTGGCGGCCGCCTCCGCTATGTGCCACGCGCCACTGCGCGCCGGTGCAATTGATTCTTGAACAGCGCCCCGAATCCCGGGGCGCTTTCCATTGGCGACCCGTTTATGGTGGCTTATACTGTATATCCATACAGTATTTACAAGCTTCACCATGCGATGCTCCGTCATCCGAACCCACTACCTCGGCCAGAAGCGCCGCGACAACGATCCCGCGCCAGCCGTGATCGGAACGGTCCGCATGTACTCCATCATGCGCGAGGACATGCGCCGGTACATCAGCGTCATGACCCTGGACACCTTGGCCAAATTCGGCGCATCCCAAAAGGGTCCGATACCCGACCTGTTGGAGCCAGAACTCCTCACCTTCGGATCGGACCGGGGAATGATGGTATGCGGCTTCGAGGAAATCGAGGGCCGTCGTTATTACCAAGGGTGGTGGATGCAATGGCTGGAGCTCTGAGCAATCGCTATCACAGACGCGGGCCGGATGATCCATCCCGCTATTTCCTCGCGTAACTTTTCTGGACACGGATGTCGATCAGGACCATCTTTTGGCTTAGACGACCCATCCCCCCGGAGGCGCAAAATGGACGACTTGATCCACAGAGCTGGCCAGGAAGCGGCCAGGTACGGCGTACCGCTGTCGGCTTGCCCCTTGATGCAAGCGGACAACATGCCGGGCGACACGGGAGAATCGCTACGCCAATGGCGCGCCCAACTCGCCTCGTGGGAAGCAGGCTGGCGGCAGGAAAACGAGGCCCGGCTAGCCGAATTGCAGCGTCGGCGATTGTTGCGTCAAATGTTGGACTGACGAGGCACGCGCCGTCCATGGGAACGCCGTTTGCTGGTGGATAAACACCGCAGCGGCGCACCGTCTCGACGATCAAGCAGGGCGGTTCCGCACACTCCCTCCCTGTTGCCGCTGCGGCCCCCTCTCCTTGTTCAAGTGGCTTGTCTTGACGGACAGGTTTGCCTGCGCTTGTCGGGGATGAATAACACGGGGTGAATAACACGGGGTGAACAACAGATAGCGAAGACTGAAATGAGAAAGGCCGTCAGTGAGAAAACTCACTAACGGCCTTGGAACTTCTGGTCGGGACGGCGGGATTCGAACTCGCGACCCCTTGCACCCCATGCAAGTGCGCTACCAGGCTGCGCTACGCCCCGAAAGAAAAAGAGTATAGCAGAACAAAAAAATGTTTGCACGCATTGGTGCAAAAAAAGTGCTGAATACTCAAAAAATTTTGCGCTTCGCGTTCACCGTTCACCGTGCTGCATGTGATGAATCGGCGCGCGCAAAGCGCATGGCACTACGGTCTGCGATGCGCGCAACCATCGAGGTCATCACGCATCGCGGATACTGCATCAAGGCAAGGATTTCAAACGATGTGGACGCGAAGTTCGCGACTCAGACCGCGGTGGCGGTATTGCTCGCGGTTGCCGCGGCAGGCGCATTTGCCGTCGTGCCCAACGCTTCAGCAAGCATCGCGGACACGTTGCCCAATTCAGTGCGCAGCGATTGCATCTCGGTGCCCGACAGGCGCACGGCAGCGTCCTGATCGTGCGGTACGTCGCGCGCGTCGCCGAGGCGATTGCGCGCGCCGCTGATCGTGAAACCTTGTTCGTAAAGCAGCGAACGGATGCGGCGGATGAGCAGCACTTCGTGATGCTGATAATAGCGGCGGTTGCCGCGGCGCTTCACGGGTTTGAGCTGCGTGAATTCCTGTTCCCAGTACCGCAATACATGAGGCTTGACGCCACACAGGTCGCTGACTTCGCCGATGGTGAAGTAACGCTTGGCGGGAATGGGCGGTAGGGTAACGGTGGATTCAGTACGTGTCATAAGCGGATTTTATGCGCGCGATGCTGGGGGTGCCGATAACAATTACCGACAAAGCGTATCACTCCGCGGCGTCGGGCGCGGCGGGAACGGCCTGCTCAACCACGCTCTTGAGTTTCTGGCTGGCGTGGAAGGTGACCACGCGCCGCGCGGCGATGGGAATGGTCTCTCCGGTTTTCGGGTTGCGGCCAGGGCGCGGCGGTTTGTCACGCACCTGGAAGTTGCCAAAACCCGAAAGCTTGACGGAATCACCGCGCGCCAGGGCGTCGCGGATTTCCTCGAAGAACGTATCGACAATGTCCTTGGCTTCGCGCTTGTTCAGGCCGACTCGCTCAAAAAGCAGTTCGGCAAGCTCGGCCTTGGTGAGGGTGCGTTGCTCGGCAAGCATACTGGTCCCCATGATCAGCCACGCTGGCGCGCGCCGTGCGCGGCAACCAGGGCTTGCTTGATGCGCGCGAGACAATCCGCCACGCGGGCTTCATCCAAAGTGACTTCAGTGTCCTGTAGCCAGAAACGGAAAGCAAGGCTTTTCTCGGCAACCGGTTCGCTGCCTTGCGCCTTGTCACGCCACACGTCGAAGACGCGCGCATCCTGCACCACGGCCAGTTGCGCATCGGCCTTGACCGCTGCGGCGACGGTGTCCAGCATGGACTGGACCGTCACGTCCTCATCGACCCACAGTGCCAGGTCGCGTACCACCACCGGTTGGCGCGACAGCTCGCGCACTTGCGGCAGTTCGCCTTCCGACAGCGCGTCCACGTCCAGCTCGAAGACCACCGGCGCGTGCGCCAGGTCGGCCTGCTGCGCCCAGCGCGGATGCAATTCGCCGATCCAGCCGACTTGCTTGCCGTCCAACATGACGCGGGCGCCACGGCCGGGGTGCAGCGCGGGATGCGCCGCTGCCTCGAAGCGCAGGCGGCTGCCGCGCGCACCGAACAGCGACTCGACGTCCATCTTTACATCGAAGAAGTCCACGTGGCGTGTAGGCACGCCCCACTGCTCTTCCACTGCCGGCCCCCACGCGGCGCCCGCGAGTTTCATGGGCTGGCGCACACCGGCCACTTCCAGCGGGCCGTCCTCTGCAGAGGCGTCGCGCAGGAACACGCGGCCCAGTTCAAACAGTCGCACGCGCGACTGCTTGCGATTGGCGTTGTGTCGGATGTTGGCCACCAGGCCACCGATCAGGCTGGAACGCATGACCGACAGATGGCTGGCGATCGGATTCACGAGACGCACGGGATTGTCGTTGCCGGCGTAGTCGCGTTCCCAGTCGGCTTCAACGAAGCTGTAGTTGACGACTTCCTGGTAATCCTGCGCGGCCGTCAGGCGGCGCAGCGCATGCGCGCCACGGCGCACTTCGGGCTGCGAGAACATCTTGGCGCGCGCCATCGGCGGCACGTCGGGGATGCTTTCGAAACCATAGATGCGAGCTACTTCCTCGATCAGGTCTTCTTCGATTTCGAGGTCGAAGCGGTACGACGGCGGCGTGACGATGAAGTCGTCGCCTTCGACGGCGTAGTCCAGGCCCAGGCTGCCGAAGATGGTTGCGACCTGTTCGCGCGTGACCGGCACGCCCAGAACGCGGTGGCAACGCGCCAGGCGCATGCGCACGGGCGGACGTTGGGGCAGATTGACGATCTGGTCGTCGATGGGACCTACCTGGCCGCCGCAGATGTCGACGATGAGGCGGGTGATGAATTCGAGGTGCTCGGGAATGCTGGCGTAGTCGACGCCGCGTTCAAAGCGATGGCTGGCTTCGGAGCTGAACTTGAAGCGGCGCGCGCGGCCGGCAATGGCCTGCGGCCACCAGAACGCGGCTTCGAGGTAGATGTTCTGCGTGTCCAGCGTCACCGAAGTGGCTTCGCCACCCATGATGCCGGCCAGGCTTTCGACTTGTTCGCCGGCGACGACCACACCGACCTTCGGGTCGAGCGTGACGGTCTGGCCGTTCAGCAGTTCCAGCGTTTCGCCTTCACGCGCCCAGCGCACGCTGATGTCGCCGCCGATCTTGTCCAGATCGAAGACGTGCGACGGGCGGCCCAGTTCGAGCATGACGTAATTGGAGATGTCGACCAGCGCGGACAGCGAACGCTGGCCGGCGCGCTCCAGGCGCGTCTTCATCCAGGCGGGCGTCGCCGCGCGGGCGTTCACGCCACGGATGACGCGGCCGCCGAAACGGCCGCAGAGGTCGGGCGCCTCGATCTTGACGGGC
>DALZRX010000107.1:0-10464 GCA_032015805.1 Achromobacter sp. | reverse complement strand
CGGGGATCTCGCAGTCCTGGAACACCAGTTCGCCGGTGTGGCTGCCGCGCATGCCCAGCTTGTCCAGCTTCTGCGCCACGGAAAAGCCCGCAAAGCCCTTTTCGACCAGGAAGGCGGTGATGCCGCGCTGGTGGGCTTGGGGATCGGTCTTGGCGTAGACGACGAGCGTGTCGGCATCCGGCCCGTTGGTGATCCACATCTTGGTGCCGTTCAGCACGTAGCGGTCGCCTTTCTTGTCCGCGCGCAACTTCATGCTGACGACGTCGGAACCGGCGCCCGGCTCGCTCATGGCCAGCGCGCCGACGTGTTCGCCGGAGATCAGCTTGGGCAGGTACTTGGCCTTCTGGGCGGACGTGCCGTTGCGGTTGATCTGGTTGACGCACAGATTGGAGTGCGCACCGTACGACAGGCCGATGGAGGCGCTGGCGCGGGAGATTTCCTCCATCACGACCATGTGGGCCAGGTAGCCCATGTTGGCGCCGCCGTATTCCTCGTCGGCGGTCATGCCCAGCACGCCGAGGTCACCGAATTTGCGCCACAGGTCCATGGGGAACTGGTCGCTGCGATCGACTTCCGCGGCGCGCGGCGCGATCTCGGCCTGCGCGAAATTGCGGACGGCGTCGCGCAGCATGTCCAGGTCTTCGCCCAGGTCGAAGTTCAGGCCGGGAAGGTTCATCGATGTCTCCGTGATAGTAGGTGCTTACATTCATGGGCCTGCGCGTGCGTGTCTTGGTCGCCGTCGCGGGGTGATCCATGATGCGCCGATCGTCGGGCGCCGCGCAATGATGCAGTGCAAATATTACGTTTACGTAAACGTAAATTGGATGAGGGTTATCCCTAGCCGGATGGGACGACTTCAGCCGTAACCCTGAGTAATACTTCAAGCGGTCCTTGAATCTTGAAACATCTATGGAGTTTGCCGTGCTTGAACTTTCCAACCTGGACGACATCGTGGCGCTGCGCCGCGACATCCACATGCACCCGGAGCTTTGCTACGAAGAGCATCGCACGGCCAAGGTGGTGGCCGATACGCTGCGCGGCTGGGGCATCGAAACCCACACGGGCATCGCCAAGACGGGCGTGGTGGGCGTGATCAAGCGCGGCACCTCGGACAGGGCAATCATGCTGCGCGCCGACATGGACGCGCTGCCCATGCAGGAAGAGAACCAGTTCGAGCACCGTTCGCGCCACGACGGCAAGATGCACGGCTGCGGCCATGACGGCCACACCGCCATGTTGCTGGCTGCGGCGCAGCATTTGCAGACGGCAGGCGGCTTCGATGGCACGGTGTACCTGTGCTTTCAGCCGGCCGAGGAAGGCGGCGCGGGCGGACGCGCCATGATCCAGGACGGGCTTTTCACGCGCTTTCCGTGTGAGGCCGTTTTTGGCATGCACAACTGGCCGGGCCTGCCGGCCGGTGCGTTCGGCGTCTGTGCCGGCCCCATGATGGCGGCGGCCAACGGCTTCAAGATCACGGTCAAGGGCAAGGGCGGCCACGCCGCCGCGCCGCAGGACTGCAATGACCCGGTGCCGGCGCTCTTTGCCATCGGCCAGTCGTTGCAGACGATCCTTACGCGCAGCAAGCGTCCGCTGGACGCGGCGGTGCTGTCCATCACGCAGGTGCAGGCGGGCGGAAGCGTCATCAACGTGATTCCCAACACCGCGTGGCTGGGCGGGTCGGTGCGCGCCTACAGCACCGACGTGGTGGACCTGATCGAGCGCCGCATGAAGGAAATCGCGCCCAGCATTGCCGCCGCGCATGGCTGCGAAGCCGAGGTGTTCTTCGAGCGCCGCTATCCGGCGCTGATCAACACCGTGGCAGAGACGGAATTCTGCATGGGCGTCATGCGCGAGGTCGTGGGCGAGGACCGCGCGCTGACCATCGAGCCGGCGATGGCGTCGGAGGACTTTGCCTTCCTGCTGCAGGAAAAGCCGGGCTGCTACGTGTTTCTGGGCAATGGCGACGGCGAGCACCGCATGGCCGGCCACGGCCTGGGGCCGTGCATGCTGCACAACGCCAGCTACGACTTCAATGATTCTTTGATTCCGGCGGGCGCGTCGTACTGGGTTCGCCTGGCGCAACGCTACCTTGCCTGATGTGCTTGACCGCTATCCGTTTCACCAACGCAGTGCTACGCAACATCACTAGGACGATATGAAAAAGAAGACATTGCTGATCAAGGCCGCGGGGGCGGCCTTGGCAATCATGGCAAGCGGCGCGATGGCGCAAAGCTGGCCGGCCAAGCCTGTCACCGTGGTCGTGCCCTACACCGCCGGCGGCAGCGCCGATGCGATCGCGCGGCGCCTGGGCGACGCGCTGCGCAAGGAAGCAAACGTGACGGTCATCGTGGAAAACAAGCCGGGCGCGGGCGCCTCGGTGGGCACGGACTATGTGGCGCGCGCGCAGCCGGACGGCACCACGCTGCTGCTGGCCTCCACCAGCCCGCTGACCATCTTTCCGCATCTGACCAAGACCAACTACGACCCGATGAAGGACCTGACGCCGGTGGCCAGCGTGGCCGTGGCGCCGGTCGCCATCGTGGCCACCAAGGCGCTGCCGGTGAAGGATTTTGCGGGACTGATCGACTACGCCAAGTCGCATCCCGAAGGCGTGCGCTACGGCACGCCGGGCCAGGGCACCGTCGCGCACATCGGCATGGCGGCCGTCACGGCGCAGACCGGCACCAAGATGCTGCACGTGCCCTACCGCGGCAATAGCCAGGCGCTGACCGACGGCCTGGGCGGCGTGGTGGAACTGCTGGTGGTCAACAGCGACGTCGTGCTGCCGCACGTGGCCAACGGTGCGCTCAAGCCGCTGGCGGTGATGGCGCCGCAGCGCCTGGCCGCGTGGCCCGACGTGCCGACGATGGCCGAGCTGAAGCTGCCGCAGGCGCAGTACTACTCGAACTTCGGCATCTTTGCGCCGGCCAATCTGCCGCCGACGGTGGCGCAGCCGCTGCAGGCCGCGTTGACCAAGGCCGTGGCCAGCGCCGAATTCCAGGAGCTGCTGGCCAAGTCGTTCCTGCAGCCGGGCACGGCGTCGGGCGACGCGTTCGCCAAGCAGGTGCAGGCGGAGTTCACGAACAACGCCCGCCTCATCAAGGAAGGCAACATCAAGGCCGAGTGATCGGCGGTTTTGTGGTGGCGTTTCAGCGCGGCGGGGGCGATCCGCCGCGCGGTATTCGCCGACACGTACCCGGCGTCAAAAGATCGGCACCAATGCAAAGCGCGCGGCCCATCACGGGAACGCGCGCCTTTTTTTTGCCCGTCCGGCAGGCCGGATCAGGTGCCGCGAGGCCCGAACATGATCACCAGCATGCCGGCGATGCACAGGCCCACGCCGATCCAATCGCTCGCGCTGGGCCGCACGCCGTCCACCGCCCACAGCCACAGGAGCGCCATGCCGATATAGACGCCGCCGTACGCGGCATAGACGCGGCCCGACGCGGTCGGGTGCAGGGTCAGCAGCCACGCAAAGAGCGCCAGGCTCAGCGCGGCAGGCGCCAGCAGCCAGATGGAATGGCCTTTGCGCAACCACAGGTAGGGCAGATAGCAGCCGATGATCTCGGCCAGGGCGGTCAGGATGAAAAGCCCGACGGTTTGCAGGACGGCCACGCGGACTACGGCTTCTGCGCCAGCAGGACGCGGCACTGGCGCTCCTGTTCGCTGATTTCCTGCAGGGTATCGTCGATGTCGCGGCGTTGCTGCTCCAGCGTGGCGCGGTGCTGCTCCAGCACCGTCAGGTACTGGCGCAACTGCACGGCGGTGTCACCGGGGCCGTCATACATGTCGATGAGGGTCAGGATCTCGGACAGTTGCAGGCCCAGACGCTTGCCGCGCAGCGCCAGTTTCAGGCGCGTGCGGTCGCGCGGTCCGAAGATGCGGTTGCGGCCCTCGCGTGCCGGGCTGACGATCCCCTGGTCTTCGTAGAAGCGGATCGTGCGGGGCGTGACGTCGAACTCGCGGGCGAGTTCGGAGATGGTCCAGGTTGACGAGGGCATGCGACGTGTGGCAGTTTACGTAAACGTAAATTATGATGACTTGACGTGATCGTCAAGCGTGGAGCGAGAGGCAATGAACCCCAACGAACAGAAGCTTCAGTATCCCTGGGCCGATTTCCAGCCCGAGGCCGGCCGCGCGCATGCGGTGGCGGAGGGCGTCAAATGGATCCGGATGCCGCTGCCGTTCGCGCTGGATCATATCAACCTCTGGCTGCTGCGCGACAACATCGACGGCAAGGACGGCTGGACCATCGTCGACTGCGGCATCTCGCGCGACGAAGTGAAGACGCTGTGGGAAGACGTGTTCAAGAACGAGCTGGAGGGCCTGCCCGTGCTGCGCGTGCTGGTCACCCACATGCACCCCGACCACGTCGGCCTGGCCTACTGGCTTTGCGAACGCTGGAACGCGCGGCTGTGGATGACGATGACCGATTACATGGTGGCGTCGCTGTGGTCGTCGCGCCGCACGGATGCCGGGGCGGGTCCGGGCGGGCAGTCGGCGGTGGAGCATTTTGCGCGCCACGGACTGACTGACCCCGACGCGCAGGAGCAGATCCGCCAGCGCGCCAGCTACTTCCCCAACCTGGTGCCCGCCATGCCGTCGCGCTATACGCGCATCATGGATGGCGATCAGGTCCGCATCGGCGGGCGCGACTGGCGCGTCATCGTCGGCTACGGCCATGCGCCGGAGCACGCGTCGCTGTTTTCGCCCGAGCTAGGCGTGCTGATCTCCGGGGACATGGTGCTGCCGCGCATTTCCACCAACGTCAGCGTGTTCGACTACGAACCCGACGCCAACCCCCTGCCGCTGTATCTGCGGTCGCTGGATGGCTACGACGGCCTGCCGGCCGACACGCTGGTGCTGCCGTCGCACGGCCGCCCGTTCAAGGGCCTGCACGAACGCATCACGCAGCAGCACGAGCATCACCGCGACCGTCTGGCGGAAGTGCTGGAAGCCTGCGCCGCCCAGCCGCAATCCACGTCCGATATCGTGCCGGTACTGTTCAAGCGCAAGCTGGACCTGCATCAGCTCACGTTCGCGATGGGCGAGGCGCTGGCGCACCTGCATGCGCTGTACTTCGAAGGAAAGCTGACGCGCGCGCAGGATGCGGACGGCATTGTGCGGTTCAAGGCTGCCTGATCTATAGGCGGCTGATGGCTGGCCGACCTCGGCCGCCCTGATCGCGGGCCGCCTGGCCTGCTCGCCACTGGATCGCGACTCGCTTGGTGGGGCGGCCTCGATGCCGGCGGCGTCGCGCTTACCGCGTCGCCGTCGCCAGCCGCACGGCCAGCCCAACGAACACCAAAGCCGCAATGCGGTTCAGCCAGCGCTTGGCCGTGACCGAGCGCTGCAGCAGTTCGCCGAACGCGCCGGAGAAGAACGCGATCGCCCCGAACACCAGCAGCGTTGACACGATGAAGACCGTACCTAGTTGCATGGTCTGCAGGCCAACCGGGCCGAGCCGGGGCGACGTGAACTGCGGCAGGAAGGCGAAAAAGAACAGCAGCACCTTGGGGTTGGTGAGGTTCATGACGATGCCGCGGCGGTACAGGGCGCCGGGGCGCATCGGCTCCGGGCGCTTGCCGTCCTCGGCATCCACCGGGGCGCGCAGGATCTGCCATGCCAGCCACGCCAGATAGGCCGCGCCCGCCAGCTTGAGCACCGTGAACGCCACGGGTGATGCCGCGAAGACGGCGGCCAGTCCCACCGCCACCGCCGCCGTGTGACCCAGCAGGCCAGTGCACAGCCCCAACACGACGAACATGCCCGCCTTGCGTCCCCAGATCGCGGACTGCATCAGGACGAAGAGATTGTCCGGACCCGGCGTCAGGGCAAGCAACACGGCAATGCCGAAGAATGCGATCAGGGTGTCGAGGGGCAGCATGGAGTCTCTTCAGTAACGGATCAGCGGATGTGGCTGGGTGGTGCGCGGCCAGTGGAGCGTGGCCCGTCGTGCACGGCCAGTGGCGCACGGCTAGTGGCATCATAAGGGCAAAGCCGACCAGGACAGGAGACAGACCGACCATGACCGTTGCCGCCCAGACCACTGCCACCCGTGCCGACGCGCTGCCCGATGCCGCGCTCGAGGATTGGCTGCTCGCCCGTCATAGCTGCCGTGCCTTTCTGCCGCAGCCCGTGCCCCGGGCCACCATCGAACGCATCCTGACCCTCGCGCAGCGCACGGCCTCGTGGTGCAACTGCCAGCCCTGGCAGGTCGCCATTACCGAAGCCGACGGCACGCGGCGGCTGCGCGACGCGCTCGAGCGCCGCGCGCAGGGTGAAGGATTCACGCCCGACTTCCCGTTCCCGCGCGAATACCGGGGCGATTACCTGGCCCGCCGGCGCGAATCCGGCTTTCAGCTCTACGGCGCGGTCGGCGTGCCGCGCGGCGACCGCGAGGCCTACCGGCGCCAGGAAATGCGCAACTTCGCGCTCTTCGACGCGCCGCATGTCGCGATCATCACCACCGACGAGGCGCTGGGCGAATACGGCGCGATGGACTGCGGCGGGTATGTCGCCAATTTTCTTCTGGCGGCGCAGGCCAACGGGGTGGCGACGGTCGCGCAGGCTTCGCTGGCGATGTATCCCGAAGTGCTGCGCGAGGTGCTGGGCATCGGCCCCGGCCGCCGCGTGGTCTGCGGCATCTCGTTCGGCTTCGAGGACGCCGGGCATCCGGCCAACAGTTACCGCACCCGGCGCGCGGATTTGTCTGAATCAGTAAGCTGGGTCGGCTGAAATTCCGGCCGCGTCCTGATATGGTTTGATTTCTCCGGTTATGTCGCACTCCAAAAAGATGCCTACCAAACACATCGATACGGTCCTCCAGCACGCGGGCACCGCCCCGTTCAACCCCGAGACCGGCACGGCGCCGGTGCCGCTGCCGCCCATGCGGGCCAGCACGGTGCGGTTTGCCAACATCGCGGCGCTCGAGAACGCGCAGCGCAGCAAGGCGGCTGGCGGCCGTGCGTCGACCTACGGGCGCATGGGCATGGACACCCATGCCGCGCTCGAAGAGGTCTTCACGCAACTTGAAGGCGGCACGCATTGCTACCTGGCGTCGTCGGGTCTTTCGGCCATGACGATGGTCATGATGGCCCTGTGTTCGGCCGGCGACCACGCGCTGATCTCCGACAGCGTGTACGGCCCGATGCGTGAGCTGGACGACGCGGTGCTCAAGCGCATGAACATCGAAATCACGTACTTCGGCGCCGGCGAAGACCTGGACGCGCTGGTGCGGCCAAATACCAGGCTGCTGTACGTGGAGTCGCCCGGTTCGCTGCTGTTCGAGATGCTGGACATGGGCGCCATGGCCGCCATCGCGCAGCGCCACGGGCTGGTTTTGGCCACCGACAACACCTGGGGTTCGGGCTACATCTACCGGCCGCTGACGTTGGGCGCGCAAGTGTCCGTCATTGCGGGGACCAAGTACGTGGGCGGACACTCCGACCTGATGCTGGGGGCGGTGGTCACCAACGACGAAGACATCGCGCGCAAGCTGAACCGCACGCAGTACGCGATGGGCTATTCCATCAGCGCCGACGACGCGTGGCTGGCGCTGCGCGGCGTTCGCACCATGCCGATCCGCATGGCCCAGCACGCGCGTCACGCGCTGCAGGTGTGCGAATTCCTCGATGCCCGCCCTGAAACCGTGCGCCTCTTCCACCCCGCCTGGCCGCAGGATCCCGGCCACGCGCTGTGGAAGCGCGACTGCACCGGTTCCAACGGCATGCTGTCGGCGGAACTGGCCCTGTCGCCGGCCGCGGCACGGCGGTTTGTCGATGCGCTGACGCTCTTTGGCATCGGCTTCTCGTGGGGCGGCTATGAAAGCCTGGTGCAGTTGGTCTCGCCCAAGGATCTTTCCAAGCACCGTTACTGGGGCGAAGGCGAAAACCCCGTCGTGCGCCTGCACATCGGGCTGGAATCGCCCGAGGACATCATTGCGGACCTGACGCAGGCC
This sequence comes from Achromobacter sp., assembly GCA_032015805.1. Classification (GTDB taxonomy): domain Bacteria; phylum Pseudomonadota; class Gammaproteobacteria; order Burkholderiales; family Burkholderiaceae_B; genus Achromobacter. The sequence continues at coordinate 2,504 of DALZRX010000107.1, read as the reverse complement.
TTTGAACAGGCCGCGGGCGTCAAGGACTGAACGCGCGATAGCCGTGCAAGACATGAACGCGGCGGCCAAAAAAGGCCGCCGCGTTTGCATTGGTCGACGCGATCAGCCCGCCGTCTCGCGTATCCACGCGCCGATGCGCGCGGCGATGTCGTCACTGTTGTCGTCCATCATGGGCATGTGCGAATTGCCGGCGATGCCCATGTCCGCAAGCCGCCACGACTGCACCCGTCCGCCGTGGCGCGACAGGTCATCCGCATAGGCCGCGCCGGTGGCGCTGAGCTTTTCCCAGAGCGGCGTGGCGTCCAGATAGTCGCCATAGACGAACAGAAACGGCTTGTCCGCCACGCTCGCCGCGACGACCTCGCTGGAGAACCCGGAAGGCTCGATGCCGATCACCCCGCGCACCAGGTCCGGGCGGGCGTGCAGCGCCCGGTAGGCCACTTCGCCGCCGTGGCTGTGCGCCAGCACCAGGCAAGGTCCGACGCGCTCCAGCACGGCGCAAAACCCCTGCAGCGCGGCGTCGTTGTTGCCCAGCCAGCGCGGCACGGCGTGCCGGATGAAGTCGTCGAAATGACCCACGGGAAACCGCAGTCCCGCAAAGGCGCGCCGCGCCGCGAAATCCTCCGCGCGTCCAAAGCGGAACAGCGACCAGCTTTCCTCGGCGTTGCGGATGATGGGCGGCTCCGGCCAGACCTGCGTGAACGGCGCCCAGCCGGCGCGCCCGCGCTCGACGTTGTCGACCACATAGACCGCATGCCCCTGCCGCAAAAAGTGCTGCATCCAGCCGGACCGCCCGTCGGGCGTCTGTTCCCACATCGCGCCGGTCATCCCGCCGCCGTGCAGCAGCACGATCGGCAAGGGATGCGCCAGGCGCGCCGGGATGAAGTACTGCACGTACGCCTGCTCAAAGTGGTAGAGGCCGTTGGGGTCGTAGGCAAGCGTCGCGGTCTGCGTGAACGCGATGTCGCGCTTGGGTTGCCCTGCGATGCGCACGGGCCGGCCGCCCGCATAGAAGCTGCCGAAGTCCGCCAGGGCCAGTTCCTTTGTCATTGCTTGACCAGCGGGCATTGGCTTGCGGACAGCGGCCACGCGAGCGTGTCGCCCGGGATCGTGCGCACGATGTTGTAGTAGTCCCAGGGTGCCTTGGATTGCTCGGGCGTCTTCACCTGCGCCAGCATCATGTCGCGCACCACCAGGCCATCGGCGCGGATGTGCGCGTTCAGGCTGAAAGGGTCGTCGATGGGCATCGACTTCATCTTGGCCATCACGGCGTCCGAGTCGACCGTGCCGGCGGCCTTCACCGCCTGCAGGTAATGGCGCACCGAACTGTAGACGCCGGCCTGCAGGAAGGTGGGCGGCCGGCCCACGCGCGCCTCGAACTTCTTGGTGAAGGCGCGCGTGCCGTCGTTCATGTCCCAGTACGACGGCACGGTCAGGTAGGTCTTCTGCGCGGCGGCCAGGCCCAGGCTGTGCACGTCGGTCAACAGCAGCAGCATCGCGGCCAGTTGCTGCGCGCCGCCAATGCCGAGCTCCGCCGCCTGCTTGATGGCCGAGATGGTGTCGCCGCCCGCGTTGGCGATGGCGATGATCTGCGCCTTGGATCCCTGCGCCTGCAGCAGGAAGGACGCAAAGTCGGAGGCGTTGAGCGGATGGAAGACCGTGCCGGCGATTTCGCCGCCGTTGGCCTTGACCACCGTTTCCGTATCCGCGGCGAGCTGCTTGCCGAAGGCGTAGTCGGACGCCAGGATGAACCAGCGCTTGCCGCCTTCCTTCACGACGGCGGTGGCGGTGCCCCGCGACAGCGCGTACGTGGTGTAGGTCCATTGCACGCCATAGGGCGAGCACTGCGCCTGCGTCAGTGCGGTCGTGCCGGGGCTGGAGAACAGCACCAGCTTTTTCTTCTCGCGCGCGATGCCCTGCACGGCCAGCGCGACGGACGAGTTGGGCACGTCGACCACCACGTCCACGCCGTCCGTGTCGTACCACTTGCGGACCATGCTGCTGCCGATGTCGGGGCGATGCTGGTGATCGGCGGACACGAGCGTGATGGGCTTGCCCAGCAACGTGCCGCCCATTTCCTCGATGGCCAGCCGGGCCGCTTCGACGGATCCCTTGCCGGTGGCGTCGGCGGTGACGCCGGCCATGTCGGTCAGGACACCGATCTTGACGCCATCGGCGTCGCTTGCGTGGGCAAGGCCCGTGGCCAGCGACAGGCAAAGGCCCAGCGCCGCGCTGCTGCGCGAGAAGTGATTCTTCATTTGTCTTCCACCCTTTTGATGCCGTGTGAGCGGCGATTTTTATGGCGAAAGTGTAGCCCGGGCTGCGAGTCGCACGGCTGAACGGGGCCTGAAAAAAAACGCCCCGGCCAGGAAGGCTCGGGGCGTCTGTGATGCGGGTACTGCGCGGATTACTTGGCGCGCGCCATCGGGATGAGCACGTTCACCTGCTTCAGGGCGCCTTCGTAGCTGTTGCCCGCCATGACCGGCGAGGTCATGAACTTGCCG
>DALZRX010000106.1:0-10513 GCA_032015805.1 Achromobacter sp. | reverse complement strand
CGTGTTCACCGCAAGCGGCGGCCAGCACCGGACCATGTTCGTCATTGGCACGGCGGCGCTGATCGCCGCGCTGCTGGCCGAGACCGGCGCCGTGGAGCGGACGATTGGCCGGATGTTGCGTCCGGTCGCCGCAAGCCGGCAGCCTTGCGCCGCCGCACCGGATTGCCGATGACATGCGCCCCGGCGATTGCCGGACGCGCGCGGCGGCTTATCCCAAATGCTCCACGTTCCCGCATACCGAGATGCTCTGCCCGCTGATCATCGCCCCTTCCGCCGAGCACAGGAACGCAACCTGGTTCGCCACGTCTTCGGGACGGGTCATGCGGCGCAGCGACACCTTTTCCACCAGTTGCTCCCGCATCGCATCGTTGCTGACCCCGCCCGCCTCGGCGCGGGCCGCAATGATGCGCTCGACCCGGTCGCCCGAGACGACGCCCGGCAGGACCGAATTGACGCGGATGTTCAACGGCCCCAGTTCCATCGCCCAGGTCTGGGTCAGTCCAGCCAGCCCGAACTTGCTGGCGCTGTAGGGCGAGCGCAGGGAAAAACCCAGGCGCCCCGCGACCGAAGAGATGTTGACGATGGCGCCGCCGCCCGCGGCGCGCAGCAGCGGCACGGCGCTGCGCGCGCACAGAAAGGTCCCGGTCAGATTGACGTCAAGCGTCTTGCGCCAGGAATCCAATGTCGTGTCTTCGAGACGGCTGGTCGGCCCGGACACGCCGGCATTGTTGACCAAGACGTCGAGCGCGCCCCACCGTGCAGCAAGCGCGTCGAACATCGCCAGCACCTGCGCTTCGTCCGACACGTCCGTCAGACTGGCGCTCAAGGCCGGCAGGCTTTCCCGCGCCGCCGTGAGCGCGTGCTCGTCGACGTCGCAGATATGCACGTCGGCGCCTGATTCCAGGAACTTGCGTGCGATCGCAAGACCGATGCCCTGCGCACCCGCCGTGACCAGCACGCGGGCCCCCTTCAATGAGTCGATCATGTCTTTCCCCGATGGATGGATGGCGCCGGCGCGGTCCCGCGCGGCGCCGGCCGGTAATGCATCAAACGGCGAACTCGGGCCGGATGCCGCTTTTCAGCGGCAGGCCCATGATCTCGCGCGCTTCCGCGGGCGTCGCCGGCTCCATGTCCATCTCGCGGATGATGCGCACGATGCGCTCGGTCAGTTGCACATTGGTGGCCAGCTCGCCGTGCCGGTAGTACAGGTTGTCTTCCAACCCGACCCGGGCGTGACCGCCGAGCAGCAGCGCGCTGATATTGGCTTCGAGCTGCGAGGGCCCGATGCCGCTGACGCAGAAGACGCTATTGCGCGGCAACAGGTCGACCATCATCTGCAAATGCCGCGGCGAAAACGGCATCGCGTTCTGGAAGTTGCGGTGCACGTTCATGACCAGGTTGATGAAGTGGGGCCCTTCGTCCAGGTCTTCGTTGATGAGCGTCGTCACGTCCTGCAGGATGTGCGTGGGGCTGAACACCTCCCACTCGGGCTTGATGCCACGCGCCTTCATGCCGGCCGCCAGTTCGCGCCCCTTGCTGAGCGGGGTGTTCATCAGATATTCACGGTCACCGAACGCCAGGTTCAGGGTGGTGGCGTCCAGCGTGCACATCTCGGCGCCGGCGTCCATGCCCTTCAGGCGTTCCTCCCACAGGATCTCCCACGTGCCTGGCGAAGTCTCAGCGACCATGTCGCCGTGCACGCCACCGCCCGTGGAGTTGTTCAGGACGATGTCGCAGCGCTCGCGGATGAGCTGGTTCATCTGCCGGTAGACCGCGGCGTCGCACGTCGCCAGATCATCCGGCCGCCGCGCGTGCAGCGCGACCACGCTGGCGCCGGCGTTGTAGCAGCGGTAGACGTCCTCGGCGATCTCCGCGGGCTGCGTGGGCAGATGCGGATTCTGGCTTTTCAGGGCCATGCCCCCGGTCGGGGCGATGGTCACGATCACTTTGCGTTTTGCCATGTCTGTTCTCCTACGACTTCCACCGCGCGCAGCGGCTTTCGGACTGCTTGGTAAAGGCCTCGTTGCCGTCGATGGTCTGCACCACCGTGAAGTAATCCCAAGGTTCCTTCGACTGGTCCGGGCTCTTGACCTGCAGCAGGTACATGTCGTGCACCACGCGGCCATCGGGGCGCACGACGCCATTCTTGATGTACATGTCGTTCAGTTTGTTGTCGCGCAGATACGCCAGCACCTTGTCGGCGTCGTCCGTGCCCGTGGCCTTGACGGCCCGCAGGTACTGCAGGGCCGCCGAGTAATCCGCGGCCTGCAACGACGACGGCATGGCCTGGCGCCGCTCGAAGAACTTGCGGCCCCAGGCGCGCGTCTCGTCCGACGCGTTCCAGTACCAGCTATCGGTCAGGTACATGCCCTGCGCCGCCGGCAGACCCATGGCGTGGATGTCATTGATGAACATGATCATGCCGGCCAGTTTCATCGTCCTGGTGATCCCGAACTCGTTCGCGGCCTTGATCGAATTCGTGGCATCCGCGCCCGCGTTCGCCAGCGCCAGGATCTCGGCCTTGCTGCTTTGCGCCTGCAGCAGGAACGACGAGAAATCGCTCGCGGCCAGCGGATGCTTCACGCTGCCCACGACCTTGCCGCCGCCCGATTCGACGACGGTGGTGGTGTCGGCCTGCAGCGCATGGCCGAAGGCGTAGTCGGCGGTCAGGAAGTACCAGCTCTTGCCGCCCGCCTTCACGACCGCGGCGCCCGTGCCGCGCGCCTGCGCCACGGTGTCGTAGGCATAGTTCAGCGTGTAGGGCGTGCATTGCTCATTGGTCAGCGCGGGCGCCCCGGCGCCCACCACGATGATGGGCTTCTTCTTGTCCGCCGCCACCTTCGACATGGCGAGCGCCGTGCTGGAATTGGTGCCGCCGATCAGCATGTCCAGACCGCGCTGGTCGAACCATTCGCGGGCCTTGGCCGAGGCCACGTCGGCCTTGTTCTGATGGTCCGCGGTCAAAAGCTCGATCTTCTTGCCGTTGATCTGGCCGCCCATCTCCTCGATCGCCATCTTGATGGCTTCCGCTCCCCCGGGACCATCCGGCCCCGAGTAGACCCCGGACATGTCGGTAATGAACCCGATCCTGATCACGTCGTCGGAAATCTGCGCCTGGGCGGCCGTGGCGGGCAGCAGCGTGGCGCACAGGGCGCCGGCAATGGCGGTGGCGGACAGCAGGCGTGGCATTGACAACATACCGGTCTCCTCTTATGGTTTTTGGCCCGTAGGGCATCAAACATTCTGCGGCGCGGCTGCCCGCGCGGACAGTCATCATGTTGACAAAGCGTCCTAGGGTTTACCTGGGCGGCTTTCCACCTCCAGACAGGGGAATCACATGCGCGCATCGCCTGCCTTGGTGGGCACTCACTCGTCGAACCCGGCCCGCCGGCCCGTGCGCTGCCCGGTGGACAAGATGCTCGACGTGGTGCCCTGGTACAAGGGCCTGCCCGAACTCGAGCGCGAGGTCGTGCGCGCCGAACTGCGCACGGTATCGCTCGCAGCCGGCGAGTATCTCTTTCGCGCCGGCTCCCGGTCTCCCGGCTGGTATGGCGTCGTCGAAGGGCTGGTGAAGTGGTCGTCGCCCGGCACCGACGGGCGCACCCTCTCGCTGGCCGGCTTCAGCACCGGTAGCTGGTTCGGCGAAGCCACCATGATCCGCCGCGAACGCTTCGAGTACGAAGTCGTCGCCCTTCGGCCCAGCCGCATCGTGATCCTGCCGCGCGACACCTGCGAACGCCTCTGGAACAACAACATCGAATTCACCAAGGCGCTGATGACCCACCTGGCGCAACGGGTGAATTGGCTGATGGGCTGCTATACCGGCAACGTGCTGCTCGACGTCGACACCACGGTGGCCCGCGCCGTCGCCGCGCAACTGGATGCCGAGGTGCATTCGGGGACGCAGGGACGCCTGCGGATCTCGCAGGAAGAGATCGCGGGCCTGTGCGGCGTGTCGCGCCAGCGCTGCAACGCGGCGCTGACGCGGCTGGCGCGCGAAGGCGTACTGCAAACGCACTACGGCGGATTGACGGTGCTGGACAAGGAGGCGCTGTACCGCTGCGCGCAGATCAGCCGCGAGGCGGCGCTCCGGCCGGACGGCGCAAGCGGCATGCGCTCCGATGCGGCATAATCCGGCACGGCACGCAGCGCAGTCTTGCTTGCCTCGCAGAACTGTTCTGCACATCAATGGGGTAATCGCCCGAGCCGATAAAACTTATCATCGGCATATGAGACAACCCATGGCCGGAAGCCCGATTCCGGCCGACCCAGCCGCCAGCGTCAAAACATAAAAAGCCGGCCCCGCGGAAGGCACGGTCCTGCATGGCGGCGGGAACCAGGAGACAGACAAAATGCGCAAGCTCTCGCGCCGCGGCTTCATCGCGGCCGGCACCCTCATGATGCTCGCCCGGCCGTTGCGCGCCGCGGCCAAGCCGGTGACCCTGATCGTGCCCTACGCGGCGGGCGGCCCGAACGACAACTTTGCGCGGCTGCTTGCCGAAGGCATGGGCGCAGAGCTGGGCATGAACTTCATCGTGGAAAACAAGCCGGGCGCCAATGGCATCATCGGGGCCTCGCAGGTGGCGCGCGCCGCCGCCGACGGCAGCACGCTGCTCATGGGCGGTTCCGGCCCCCTTTCCCTGAACATCCTGCTGCGCCCCAGCCTGAACTACGGCTTTGACAGCTTCAAGTCAGTCGCCATGATGTTCGACGGCCCGCTCACCATCACCGTGCCCGCGAAGATGGGCGTGAACTCCATCGCGGACCTGGTTGCCTACGCAAAAAAGGAAAACCGCGCACTGACCTACGGCTCGCTGGGCCCGGGCAGCGTCACTGACCTTTACGGCCTGATCATGTCCAAGACGCTGGACATTCCGCTCACCGCGGTGCCGTACAAGAGCACGCCGACCAGCCTGATCGACCTCATCACCGGCCGCAACGACCTGTCGTACATGACGCCCATCGCACTCGCCGACCACCAGAAGGCCGGCGCGGTGAAGATCCTGGCCCTGACGACCGACCAGCGCGACCCGGCGCTGCCGGACGTGCCCTCGGTCGTGGAACTGGGTTATCCCCAACTCAAGGCCAGCTACTGGACCGCCCTGCATGCGCCCAAGGGCACGCCGGACGCGATCGTCCAGGCGTACTCCGCCGCCGCCATCAAGACCGTCCAATCCGAGAGCTTTCGCAAGCTGCTCATCACCAACGGGCAGACCGAAAAGGCCGGCGGCCCGCAGGCGCTGGAAGCCCAACTGGAAGCCGACCGCCAGTACTGGGGCAAGGTCATTCAGGAAAACCACATCGTCCTCGATTGAACGTTGCGGCGCGGCCGCCACGCCGGCGCCTTCGCAATGAAACAGCCCGCCAATCGGCGGGCTGTTTTTTTTCAGCGGGCAACCCGGCTGACCGTCACTGAAGCTGCGCCGGCGCGATGCAGTGCGTGGCGGACTTGAAGTTGATCACCGGGCGCGCCTCGCGGCACGCGGTCTTGCGGATCTTTCCGACGATCAGGTCATGCGTGCCCAGCTTCTCGGTGCAGACGATGTCGCACTCGATGCTGGCCAGCGCATCGGGCAGCACGGGCGCGCCGTGTTCGTTCATGACCCATCCCCCCTGCGCGAAGCGCGCCTCGCCCTGGGGCTGTTTCAGGAAGGCCTCGATCACCTCGCCGTGGCCTTCTCCCAGGATGTTGGCAACGAAGCGACCGTTGCGCAGCAGCGGCGCGTGGGCTGACGAGGTCTGCTGCACGAAGAACCCCACCATGGGGGGGTCGGCCGAGATCGACGTCAGGCTGGACACGATCATGCCCGCCATCTCCGCGCCGTCCCCCGTGCTGACGGCGCTGATGCCCGCCGGCAGCGACCGCATCGCCGCCTTGAAATCGTCGACCGACACCACGTCGTCGCACTCGTTGAACACCATGTGCGCGCGGATGTCGCCCCGCTCATCGACCCATCCGTGCCGGGCCGCGTAATCCACCATCTTCGAAAAGCCGTCCTCCCACGCCGGATCGCCGGCATGCTGCGACAGGAAGCGCAGCACCGATGGCGACAGGCGCACGTGACGCTCGTCCTCGCGCCGGCCGATCCGGGCGATTGCACGTTCCAGCCGGTCCGCGGGCTGTGGGTCCGCCATGACATCCAGGCGGCCAAAATCCGCCGCGTCGCGCAGCGCGATGGCGCCGGCGTTGCTCAAGTAGATACGCATATTGCCCTCCTTCAGGCAAGGACTGTCGTACTGCCGACTTCCTTGCGGATCGCGGGAATGATCTTGTCGCCCCAAAGCTCGATCTGCTTGAGCATCGTCTTCTGGTCGAAGTCGCCAAGCTGCGTCTGCAGCGCGATGTGCTTGGGCCGCAGGATGCTGATCTCTTCCAGCATTTTGTCGATGACCTCGTTCACGGAGCCCACCGGCAGGTTCTTGCGCAATTGCTCGAACGTCGGATCCGTGTCCGAAGGCACTTCCTTGACCATGTAGCCGTCGTCGCTCTGCGCGCGGCGGAATTTCAGGCTTTCGGAAATGCGGCGCTGAAAGCGCGCGCAATCCAGATACGCGTCGATCTCGGCCTTGTTGTCCGACGCGTAGCCGCAGCGCAGGAAGCCGAACTTCACGTCGCGGTCCAGGTCCTTGCCATTGTCGTCGGCCACCTTTTCCAGCCTGCCCCGCAGCTCGGCAATGGCGTCGTTGCCCTTGAGCAGCGCCGTCACGAACAGGTTGTGGTTCTCGCGCACGCCGCGGCCCAGCGTCACCGGGTTGCCCGACGTGATCCACAACGGCGGCATCGGGTCCTGCACGCAGCGCACCGCGATCGAACTGGGCGGAATCTTCAGGAACTTGCCGTCATGCTCAAAGATCTTCTGCGTCAGGCCCTTGGGGATGACGTCCAGGAACTCATTGAAGATCGCGCCCGACTCTTCAAGCTGGACGCCGAAACGCTCGAACTCGAACTGCTGGTATCCGGAACCGACGCCCAGCTCCAGGCGGCCGTTGGACACCGTGTCCACGAAGCCCACCTCGGCCAGAAAGCGCGCCGGGTGATACAGCGGCAGAATGCACACCGCCGTGCCCAGACGGATGCGGCTGGTCTTGGCCGCCGCATGCGCCACCGTCATCAGGGGCGACGGCGACAGCGAATAGTTGTTGAAGTGATGCTCGGCGTACCAGGCCGTGTTGAATCCGGCTTGCTCGGCCGCCACCGTCTGCTCGATGGAGTTGTTGATGACTTGCGCGGAGGACTGGTGGTAACCTCGTTGCTGCGCCAGAATGAATACGCCGAATTCCATTGTGTCTCCTCATTGATGCTTGAATCCTTGAGGAAATTCTAGAGGCCGGTAGTCATGGGCTGGAATACAAGAAAAGCGGCGTTCTGTGCTGCATAAAGTGGAGGAATGATGGACAGACTGCGCGCAATGGAGCTCTTTCTGTCGATCTCGAAAACCGAGAGCTTCTCGGAAACCGCGCGCCAGTTCGGCATCTCCGCCACCTCGGTGTCGCGCATGATCACCGACTTCGAAAACGAGCTCAACGTGAAGCTCCTGCTGCGTTCCACGCGGCAAGTGGTGCTGACTGAAGCCGGCCAGGAATACGCGCGCCAGCTTGAGACCATTCTCTGGAACATCAACGAGGCGCACCGCAACATCACCGAGATCCGCGCCGCGCCCAAAGGCATCCTGCGCGTGCATTCACGCATGATGTTTGGCCTGGGCGTGCTGCCGCAGCTTGTGGCGGCCTTTCGCGAGGCCTATCCCGAGATCCACATCGAACTCGTCCTATCAGAAGCCAAGACCGATCTGCGGCGCAACAATTTCGACATCGATTTCCGCATCTCGCCGCCGGTCGAGGCCGGCCTGAAGCGACGCATCCTGTTCAAGAGCGAGCGCTACCTGGTGGCCTCGCCCGCCTACCTGGCGAATCGCGAAATGCCCACGCTGCCGGCGGATATCGCGCAGCACGACTGCCTGGCTTACCTGCTGCCTGGCGACCAAACGTGCTGGCGCTTCAAGCAGGGCGACGCCATCGACGAAGTGCTGATCAAGCCGCGGCACGTCACCAACAATGGCGTCGCGCTGCTGGAACTGGCGCGGCTGGGCGAAGGCATTGCGCTGCTGGACGACTACACGGTGCACCACGACATCGAGCGCGGCACGCTGGTGCGTTTGTGCCCCGACTACCGCGTCACCAACACGACGTTCGAAGAAGGCATGTACGCCACCATCCTCGACACGGCGATGATTCCCGTGAAGATCCGGCTGTTCCTGGACTTCGTGGCGTCGCACGTGTCCGGCGCCGAATTGCGGTTCGCGGCGTACGGCAAGCCGGCGGCCGGCGACTGACGCCGGCAGGCGTCAGTCTTCAGGCCGGATCCTGCAACGCGCGCGTGGCGCGCCTGCGTATCCCGTGCCGCGCAGGCGCAGCAGCGCGCCGTCCAACGGCCCGCTTGCGGACAGGCGTCCGCTGTCGCTGATGGAGGTGACGTACAGGTCGGCCAGGCCGTCCCCGCCAAAGCACAGGGACGCGGGGTGGGCGACCGGCAGGTCGATGCGCCTATCCAGCTTCCCCTCGCTGTCGAACCGCGCGATGGCGCCCGCATGAACCAACGCGGTCCATAACCCTCCGTCGCGGTCGAAGCAGCAGCCATCCGGCGCCGAGCCCAGCGCGTCGGTATCGACGAAGACTTCGCGGTGAGACAGCCTTGCCTGCGCGTCCATGCGGTAGCGGTAGATCCTGCGCACAGCGCTGTCGCACACGTAAAAATGCTTGCCGTCCGGGTGCGGCACCGGCCCATTGACCACGCCGATTCCCTCGTCGATCCGGGTAAGGCAACCGCGCGTATCCAGGCGAAACAGCCCGCCCAGCGGCGGCTCGCCCGCCTCGCGGTAGATGTGCATGGTCCCCGCGACGAAGCTGCCGTCGGGCAAGGACACGCCGTCGTTCAGCCGCAGGTTCGGGTGGCTGTCCCCGATGCTGGCCAGCATGCGCAAGCCGCCGTCCGCCGGGCGAAAGAGCGCGAACGACTCCTTCAGCGCCACCACCAGCTCATCCTCGTCATTGAACGCAAATGAGCCCAGCGGCGCGGGCAACTGCCAGCGTTGCACGCTGCCGGATTCGGGCGTCACGGCCAGGATCAGGCCGTGACGGCAATCGGCCATCCACAACCGCCCGCGCGCCCCATCCCATACGGGGCATTCGCCCAGGGCCGCGCGCAGCGTCCCAATACGTTCGATCTGCATCTGCCGCCACGCTCCTCAACATCCGTCGTTCCGACGATTTTTCGCCATGGTATCGGCTCGATGCGGGGCGGAATATGCCGCATTCCTGCAGAACACAACCACCGTTTTTGGCGTAGATCGGGCAGATGCCCCTTCCTAAAATCAAAAAAAAGTCCGGCGCCGCCTGGCGCGGACAGCGGATCAGACCGGTCAATCCGACCCGAGGAGACTTACATGCAGCACGCCCGCGGCGCACGGCGCCTAACTGTTCATTCCCAGTCGAACGAGGAGCGGGCATGAGCGATACCCCCGTCAAGTTCGAAGTCAACGAGGGCGTCGCCCTGGTCACCCTGAACAACGCGCCGGTCAACGCGCTGAACCGCAACATGCGGCGGCGCATCGTCGCGATCTTCGACGAGATATCCGAGCGCGACGACATCCGCTGCGCCGTCTTGACCGGCAGCGGCACGGTCTTCTGCGCCGGCGCCGACCTGAAGGACCGCCCCAACGCCGACATCGCCGGCGACTTCCTGGAACACAACCGCATCACCCGCGAAACCGGCAACGCCATCAAGGAGTGCGCCAAGCCCGTCATCGCCGCCGTCAATGGCGCGGCGCTTGGCGCCGGCCTGGGCCTGATGGCCGCCTGCGACATCATGTACGCGTCCGACAACGCCACCTTCGGCATGCCCGAAATCAACGTCGGCCTGGCCGGCGGCGCATCCATGCTGCGCACGCTGTTCGGCCGCTCGACGTTGCGCCGCATGTTCTACACCGGCCAACGCCTCAGCACGCACGACCTGCTGCGCCGCAACGTGTTGGAAGACGTGCTGACGCCCGACCAGCTTCTGCCCACCGCCCTCGGACTGGCGCACGAGATCGCCTCCAAGGCTCCGCTTGCCGTGCTGTACGCCAAGCGTGCCGCCAACATGGTGGACCTGATGCCCCAACGCGACGCCTACCGCTTCGAGCAGGATTTCACGATGGCTCTCGCCAAGACCGAAGACGCCCGCGAAGCGCGCATGGCCTTCCTGGAAAAGCGCCAGCCGCAGTTCAAGGGACGTTAAGCATGGCCATGCAGAACAAACGCCCCGGCGCGGGGCTGGCGCCTTTTTTCCAGGCCGCGGGCATCGCCGTCATTGGCGCCTCCGATGACATCACCAAGATCGGCGGCCGCCCCGTGCACATGCTGATCAAGCACGGTTATCGCGGCGCCGTGTATCCCATCAACCCGAAGGGCGGGACCATCCAGGGCCTGCCTGCCTATGCCTCGGTCAAGGACACGCCCGCGGCGCCCGAGCTCG
>DALZRX010000105.1:0-10661 GCA_032015805.1 Achromobacter sp. | reverse complement strand
CGGCGTTGCAGCCGCCGCACCCGCAGCAACGGGAGCCGTGCCGTTAGCCGATGCCACGGCTGCCGTGGCGCCGCAGCCCGCCGCCGATCCAAGCATTGCTCCACCCGACGCCGCGTCAGTTCTGTATGCCATCCACCAGGTCGACAGCAAGGGTGCAGCTTCGCAGGAGGTCGCCAACGGCAGCATCGCCACATACTGGTTCGGCCACGCCTTCGAGCAGGAAGGCACCCGCTACTACACCGGCTTCGTTTGGGAGACCCGCGAGCGCTACGGCAAACCTGGCGAGGATGACGTTGGCCCGGGTACGCCCGTGAACCTGGCCGAGGCCACCTTCATCCTGGATCAGACGTCCTCGCCGGGCGTCTGGAAGTTCCGAGGAATGGAACCGACCATCGGCGAGTTCGGCGCATACGAACGCGCCCCGGAGGTCGACACCCGGCGCAAGCCGCGCGAGTTCCGCACGGCAACCGGCAAGCTGGTGCTGGCCGTACCCACCGAGGCCTTCGAAAACGGGATCACGATCAGCGGATATACCCTACTCGTCTTCACCCCGCCGGAACAGCGCAAGGATGATTCCAAGGACAACGTGTGGGCCTACGCTGGCGACGTGCTTGCAGGCGAGGACAATGGCCCTGCCTGTGCGGACGGGGACGTCATGCCCTGCACGCGCAGCGAGGGGGAGCTGGTCTTCAGCGCCAACGGCACCGCCGAGCTTCCGCGGGTGACCGTTCAATTCTCCGGCACGACGATTTCAGGTCCCGGCAAGACCCGCAAGCTTGGCGCCGGCGACGCGGTCAGGTACGACTACGACGCCACGCGCAAGGCGTATGTCGCGCAATAGCCGCGCGACGCCTGCGGCTCAGACCGTGGTGGGCGCTTGTGCTTCGGCCAGTTCCAACCGGTTGCCGCCCAGCGATTTGGCGCGATAGAGCGCCTGGTCGGCGATGGCCAGCGCATCCATGATGGTGGGCGCGTCGCCATTGAAACGCGCGAGCCCGATGCTGACCGTCGCGGCAATGCCGATGCCGTCCATCCGATTCGAGACGGTAACCGCGAAGCGCTCGGCCATGGCGTTGCCGAGCGTGTGGGCGCCCTTCGCGTCGTCGCCCCAGAGCAGCGCGGCGAACTCCTCGCCGCCGATGCGGGCCAGGATCGTGTCGTGGCCCAGCACCTCGCGCGCGGTTTCGGCGAAGGATTTGAGCACCTGGTCGCCCGCCTGATGGCCATAGCGGTCATTCACGGACTTGAAGTGGTCCAGGTCGAACGCCAGCACCGACACCGCACCCCGCCCTTGCTTGCCATTCAGGATGCGGGCGCCCTGCTCGAAGAACCAGCGCCGGTTGCCCAGGCGGGTCAGGTAATCGGTCTGCGACTCCAGCAGCAACTGGCGGTGGGTTTCATCGCGGATGAGCTTGAGCAGCGTCATCGGCAGCACCACCGAATACAGCACGCCTTCATAGATGGTCAGCTTGCCGGCCAGCGCCAGGATTTGCTGGCCGGACTGGGTCGCGAACCACGGCAGGATGAACGCCCGGCCCGCATAGAGGGCTGTGTGCACGCCGGCCACGGCAACGACGAGGTGCCGCGACCGCCGCGGCTTGAGCGCCTGGCAGCGCCACAACTCCCAGGCGGTCAACCCGCTGACAAGCGCAATCGGCACCGAACTGACGTAAGTCCACATCACGTCCAGCCAGCGCACGCCACCGATTACCCATACCAACCCCATGCCAATCAGCACGCACACCGAGGTGCGCACGTATCGCCGCCCGCTCAGCGACGCGACGCCATTGAGCACGAGCAGATAGCCGCCCAGGATGACAAGGTTGCTAAGGGCCGCCCCGCTGACGCCGGGCAGATCGCGGCGATACAGCGCGGCCGCGCAGCCGACGGCCAGCGTGGCGAAGCCGGACGCCAGGATGCGCAATTCCTTGCTGCGTTTGGGATTGGCCCGCTGCTCCCAGAACATCAGGCCGGCGCTGACAAGCAATGTTCCGACTGCAAGCAGGTAAAGAGTGAGGAGATCGACGTACATCTCGAAAGTCAGGAGATTTCGCCGAAATATCGCGGCGGCTGCCGGATTTTACGGTGAAAACATGTCGCGTCCCCGCTTTCCGTATGCGCCGCATTGCCTGCCCGGGCAGACTGTCCAGACGTGCCATCCGGCCCCGCATTTTTTATTCGGCGCACCCGTTCAACTTTCGATCCAGCCGCCGAATCGGTGCGATCGGCGACTACATAGCACGCCCACCCCGACTCAGCGGACGTAAATCGAAGCATCACCCCCGCCGGGCCGCCTCGATCGTCGCGATGTCGATCTTCTTCATTGTCATCATGGCCTCGAATGCACGCTTGGCCGCGGCCTGATCCAGGTCGGTCACCGCCGCCAGGAGTGCCCTGGGGGTGATCTGCCAGGACAGGCCCCACTTGTCCTTGCACCAGCCGCAGTCGCTTTCCTGACCGCCGTTGGAGACTATCGCGTCCCACAGACGGTCGGTTTCTGCCTGGTCGTCGGTGGCCACCTGGAAGGAAAACGATTCGTTGTGCTGGAACGCGTCGCCGCCGTTCAGGCCGACGCAGGGGATCCCCATGACCGTAAAGTCGACCATCAGGACGTCGCCCTCCTGGCCCGAGGGGTAGTCGCCGGGCGCGCGGTGCACCGCGCCCACCGTACTGTCCGGGAACGTCTTGGCGTAGAACGTCGCCGCTTCCAGGGCGTCGCCGTCGTACCACAGGCAAACCGTGTTTTTGCTGGCCATCTTGCTACTCCTTGTCAGGATAGGGATGCGCTCAAACCTTGCTGCAATGCGCGACGTTCAAGAATAGTTCACGATGAACCCGCGGAAAACCCGGCACGCATCGGTTTATTGCCGTCGCGGCCTCAAACCGCGATGCGCCCGTCGATGCAGGTAACGGATTGCCCGCCGACGCGGATGGCGCCGCCCGCGTCGAACGAGATGCTGAGCCTGCCCGAACGGCCCACGGCCGCGCCTTGGGTGCTGAGGTATTCGGTTCCGAACTGCGGCACCTGCCCCGCATCGCGGATGAACGCTGCCACCGATCCGTTGCCGCTGCCGCATACGGGGTCTTCGTTGGCACCCAGACTGGGCGCAAAGGCCCTGACTTCGATCGCCGCCTCCGCGCCTTCCCCATACGCCCCGTACACCACGATGCCGGCCGCCTTGTTGCGGAGGTCGAAGTCGGCCATGCGCGCAAAATCAGGCCGCAGCGTCAAGACTGCCTGCGCGCTGGGCAATTGCGCGATCGTCCATACCGGACCCACGCTGACAAGCTTGGGCGCCGGATCGTGCAGCACCGCCGATCCCAGTATCGATTCCATTTCGTCGACGAGGTCGGCGCCCAGTTCGGTCAAAGCCGGCTCTGGCAACGTGAACGCGATGAGCGGGCTGCCGCCGGGCGCATCCGTGACCGCCAGGTCGATCAGGCCCGCCGCGCATTCCTGCACCAGCCTGCCGTTGCGCGCCGAGATGATGCCGGCCTCAAGCAGCGCGTGCGCGGTTCCCAGCGTGGGATGCCCCGCGAACGGCAACTCGGCCTGCGGCGTGAAGATGCGCACCAGGTAATCCGCGCCGGGTTGCGTGGGCGGCAGGACGAAGGTCGTCTCCGACAGGTTCGTCCAGTTGGCGATGCGCCGCATCTGCTCGTCCGACAGGCCTTGCGCCTCGAGCACCACCGCGACCGGATTGCCGCGATAGGGCTCGCTGGTGAATACATCCACTTGCTTGAATGGCACGCTCATGATCCGGTCCCTCATGTGAAGCGCCGCCCGCGCATTGGCCGGCGGCGGGCGGCAGTCGTTGGTGCAGTGATATTACGGGCCGATCCTGCTCGGGTACAGTGACAATTCCTGCGGACTTTGCCGCCATAGCGCAAAGGTGGCGTCCGACTTGCCCACGCCTTGCGGAACCTTCCATGACGCCAAGCAGTCCATCCAGCCCCGCCCCTGCCTCCCTTCCCAGCCCTGCCCCAGCCCAATCCCCGCTCGACCCGGCAAGCACCGCACTGCTGGTCATGCACTATCAGACCGACATCACGGCGCTGTTCGCGGATGCAGCACCCACGTTGCTCGCCAACACGCGCCAGTTGTGCGAGGCCGCGCGACGCAAAGGCGTGGCCGTCTACTTCGCACAGATCCGGTTCAGTCCGGGCTATCCGGAAGTGAGCCCCGCGAACAAGAACGGCCAGGGCATCCGGGAGATGGGCCTCTTCACGGCCGACGAGATCGCGCCGGAACTGGCGCGGCGGCCCAGCGAGCCCCTCATCGTCGCGCGCCGCGCCAGCGTGTTCCACGGCACGGAACTGCAGGTGCGTCTTTCCGCCAGCGGCATCGACACGCTGATCATGGCCGGCATCGCCTCCACGGGCGTGGTGCTGTCGTCGGTCGCCTACGCCAGTGATGCGGACTATCGTCTGTACACCGTCAAGGACTGCTGCCATGACCCGGATGAGGTCGTGCACGAGCGCCTGTTCGCCACTGCGTTCGCCTCGCGCACCACCGTGCTCAACCTGGTCGAAGCGCTCGCGCTGCTGGCCTGACCCGGTCAGACACCCGGCGCGCGCGGCAGACTGCTGAAATGGCAAAGGCCCGGCGCGCAGCCGGGCCCGCGCTCATTCGATGTCCGGATGCCTGTCCGCCAGCTGTTGGCGCCGCACGCGCAACGCCTCCAGCTTTTCCTCCAGCGCGGCAATCTCGGCATCGACGTCCTGGACGCTTTGCTCGATGTGCTCGTAGGCCTGTTGCAACAGCACCTTTGCCTCTTTGCGGCTTGAGGCGGTGGGCGTTTCGCCGCGTAGCGGCCGGTTGGCCGTTTCGGGCAGGAAGAACGAGGTGATGAGGCCGATGACGGACGCCACCATCAGGTAGTACGCGGGCATCATGAGGTTCTCGGTCTCTTCAACCAGCCACGCCGCCACCGTGGGCGTGAGCCCGGCAAAGATGATCGCCACGTTGAACGAGCTGGCCAGCGCGCTGTAGCGAATGCGCGTGGGAAACAGCGCGGGCAACGTCGATGCCATGATGCCGATCAGGCAGTTCAGGAACACGGCGATCAGCAGCAGCCCGAGGAAGATCAGCGCGGTGTTGTCGCTGGCGATCAGGAAGAACGACGGAATGGCGGTGACCAGCAGGCCCAGGCTGCCGGCAAGCAGGAAGGGCTTGCGGCCAATCTTGTCGCTGATGAATCCCACCACCGGCTGCACGAACAGCATGCCCACCATCACGACGACGATGATGAGCACGCCATGCCCCTCGGTATAACCCAGGCTGCCCGACAGATACGTGGGCATGTAGGTGAGCAGCATGTAATACGTGACGTTGGTCACGAGCACCATGCCGATGCTGACCAGCAAGGCGCGGCGGTATTTCGAGAAGATCTCGCGGAACGAGACCGACGGCTTTTCCTGCAGGGCGTCGCGGTCTTCCTTTTCCATCCGCTCTAGCTGCTGCGTGAAGGCCGGCGTTTCCTCGGCCGCATGACGCAGATACAGGCCCAGCAGGCCGAGCGGTCCCGCCACGAAAAACGGAATGCGCCAGCCCCAGTCGAGGAACGTCTGTTCGCCCAGCATGGTTTGCAGCAGCACGACCATGCCCGCGCCCACGACAAATCCCGCGATGGAGCCGAAGTCCAGCCAGCTTCCCAGGAAACCGCGTTGTCTGTCGGGCGCGTATTCAGCCACGAAAACGGCCGCGCCCGTGTATTCGCCGCCGACGGAGAAGCCCTGCGCCAGCTTGCACGCCAGCAGCAGGATCGGCGCCCAGACGCCAATCGTGGCGTACGCGGGAATGAGGCCAATGCAGAACGTGCTGATGGCCATGATGATGATGGTGAGCGACAGCACTTTCTGACGACCGAAGCGATCGCCCATGACGCCGAAGAAGACCCCGCCCAGCGGCCGCACCAGAAACGGGACCGAAAATGTGCCCAGCGCGGCGATGGTCTGCACGGCGGGCGAGGCGTCGGGGAAAAACACCTTGCCCAGTGCGAACGCGACAAAGCCGTAGACGCCGAAGTCGAACCATTCCATCGCATTGCCAAGCGCGGCGGCCGTGACCGCCTTCTTGAGCTTGGTATTGTCGATGACGGTGATGTCGCCGATCTCCAGCGGGCGGATCTCCTGCGACGACGTTGTGCTTTCTGCCATGGTGCGCCATCCATGAAACTCGACATGCCGATTATGGACCCGTTTGCGGCGACGGTCATCGCCTTGCCGCCACACCGCCCCCCGCCGTTGCGCGGCGCAGGGCGTGCGCACATAATCGCCACCAGACCCACGCCTGCAGGAGCCACCCGTGCCAGAGAACCCACAACCGCCGCTGATCTACCTTGAAGACCTGTCGGTCGGAGACGTTTTCGTCAGCAAGACCCATTCCATGGACGCTGAACAGATCATCGCCTTCGCCACGCAGTTCGACCCCCAGCCCTTCCATCTGGACCCCGATGCGGCACGCGACACGCTGTTCCAGGGCCTGGCGGCCAGCGGCTGGCACACGGCGGCGCTGACCATGAAACTGCTGGTCGAGAGCTTTCCCGTCGCGCGTGGCGTGATCGGCGCGGGCGCCGAGGTGGCCTGGCCGCAGCCCACACGCCCGGACGACGTGATCAAGGCGACAAGCACGGTGCTGAGCATTACCCCGTCGCGCTCCAAACCCGACCGCGCGATCGTGGTGGTGGAGACGGTCACGTCGAACCAACGGGATGAAGCGCTGCAGAAACTGACGAGCAAGGTTGTCGTGTTTCGCAGGTAATGGCCCGGCCCGCGGCAAGCGGACCGGCCAGCCGCGCGGTCACGCCGCCGCGCCGTCGGGAAGCTTGGCGATGACCTTGATTTCGAACTGGAATCCATAGAGCCAGGTGACGCCCACCGCCGTGATGTTGGGATACGGCGCTTCGCCCCAGAACTCCGGCACCACCTCCCACATGGTTTCGAACTGCGATTGCGGATCGACCATGAAGATCGTCACGTCGACCACGTCGTCGAACGACGCGTCCGCAGCATTCAGGATGGCGTTCAGGTTCTGGAATGCCAGCCGCACCTGCTGTCGCAGATCGGGCTCCGGCGAGCCATCGTCCCGGCTGCCGACTTGGCCGGACACGAACAGAAAGCCGTTGGAACGGACAGCCGGCGAATAACGGTTGCGCTCGTACAGCGCGTGGCGATGGGGAGGAAAAACGACGTCGCGGTTGTTCATGAGGTTCTCCTGGTGGTGGGGCTGAATCGCAGCCCGCGTTGAACATGGAGAAACTCTAAATGGGCCCGCGGCGCGGATAAACGGCCAACTCCACCCATCACTATTTGTAGAATCCAAACAATCGCAGTCGTCTCTGGAGCAGACATGGACCGTTTTGACGCAATGAACGCGTTTGCGCGCGTGGTGGAGACCGGCAGTTTCACCAAGGCCGCCGAGACCCTGCGCATGAGCAAGACCAGCGTGACGCAGCTCGTCCAGCAGCTCGAGGCGCGTTTGCGCGTGCGGCTGCTGAACCGCACCACCCGCAAGGTCAACGTCACGGCCGATGGCGCGGCGTACTACGAGCGCGTGATCAAGCTGCTGGCCGAAATGGACGACGCGGAGACCAGCCTGTCCAGCGCATCCGAAGCTCCCCGCGGCCGTCTGCGCGTGGACGTGCCCAGCCCGCTGGCGCGCATGGTGCTGGTGCCTGCCTTGCCGGCCTTCCACGCCCGCTATCCCGACATCCAGCTCGACATGGGCGTGAGCGACCGCATGGTCGACCTGATCGGCGAAAACGTCGACTGCGTCGTGCGCGGCGGCGAACTGATCGACCAGTCCTTGATGGCCCGCCGTGTCGGCGACCTGCAACTGGGCGTCTACGCCGCCCCCTCGTACCTGAAGCTGGCGGGCAAGCCCGCCCATCCCCGCGAACTTGAAGACACGCATCATCGCATCGTCGGCTTCCTGTGGTCGCGCACGGGCCGCGCCCTGCCCTATGCCATGCGCCGCGGCGACGAAGTCGTCAACGTGCACGGGCGCTACGTGCTGGCCGTGGACGATGGCAACGCCTACCTGGCGGCCGGCCTGGCCGGCATGGGCGTGATGTGGCTGCCGGATTACATGTCTGAACCGCATCTCGCCCAGGGAGACCTGGTCCGAGTGTTCGAAGACTGGCGAATGGACGCGATGCCCATGTACGTGGCGTTTCCGCCCAACCGCCACGTCAGCGCCAAGCTGCGCGCCTTCATCGACTGGATCGTCGAGCTGGTCGGCGCGTACCAGCCCGCGGGCGAGCGGTAACCGGAAAACACAGCGGTAACCCGAAGCCCATCCGCCCGGCGCCGCCACTCTCAACGCGGCGGGCGCTGCGGGAAGCTGCGCTCAAAAATTCCCTCAGCGATGCGATTCTTCAGGATTTCGATGGATCCACCGGCAATCATCCAGCCCCGGCACCGTCGCACGCAGTATTCGACCAGGGATTCGCGGCTGTAACCCAGCCCGCCCAGCACCTGCAGGGCATCGTTGGCCACGTCGAAACCGACCTGGTTGCAATAGGCCTTGGCGATGGCGGTTTCTGTCGCGGACGGAAAGCCGGTGTCCGCGCCCGTGGCGGCCCGGTACAGCAGGAGCTGGGCCGCGTCCAGCTTGATCCGCATATCGGCGAACTTCCATTGCAACCCCTGGAACTCGCACAGCAGCCGGCCGAACTGCTTGCGTTGCATCGCCCAGTTGCGCGCTTCTTCGTACGCATATCGGCCCAGCGCAAGCGAGCGCGCCGTGTTGCCGATGCGCTCGACATTGAAGCCCGCGATCTGCTTCTTGAAGCCGCCTTCGCCCAGCACCACCATGTCGTCCGGCACGAAGACATTGTCGAAAAAGATCTCGACCCATTCCTCTCCCGACATGAAGGCGGACCGCTTGCCGAGCTTCACGCCCTCGTCTCGGGTGCCGATCAGCACCGATCCGATGCCTCCCGTACCGGGACCGAACCGCACGTATGCCAGGATGACGCTGGCGTGCGGCCCGTGCGTCGTGAAGATTTTCGTGCCGTTGACGCGCCAGCCGCCGTCGGCCCGCGTCGCGCTGGTCTTCAGTTCCGTAACGGCCGATCCCGCATCCGGCTCGGTCATGCCGACGGAGATGAGCCCTTCGCCGGCCAGAAGGCCCGTCAGGTACTTCTGTTTCTGCAGGGGACTGCCATACTCAGCCAGGACACGAATCGCGCCAAAATTCCCGGCCTGCACGACGTCCGCGCTGCGCGGACACACGGAGGCCACGGTCTCGATTGCAATGACCGCGTCCATCAACGATCCGCCGATGCCGCCGTCTTCCTGCGCGACCGTGATCCCCAGTAGTCCCTGCCCGGCCATCAGCCGGGCAATATCCCACGGATAGTCGTCGGAATGCGCGCGATCCACGGCGCCGGCCCGCAGTTCACGCTCGGCAAAGCGCCGCACGGCCGTCTGGAAATCCTGTTGTTCTGGAGTGAGTTTGAAGTCCATCTTATGGTTCCTGAGACAAGTGTTGGAAAGCGGACAACCGGTCAGCCAAGGCGGACCAGGCCGTCCACGGCGACCACGCCATCGGCGCGGACGAACAAGGGGTTGATCTCGGCTTCCTCGATGCGTACTTCAGCGCACATCGCCAGCCGGGAGAACGCGGCAATGGCGCGGGCCAGCGCCTCGCAATCCGCTTCGGGCAGACCGCGGAAGCCGCGGACCAGCCGGGTCTGTCGCACCTCGAGGATCATGCGCCGGGCCTCGTCCACGTCCACGGGCGCAAGACGCAGCGAAAAATCCGGTGCAAGTTCCGCCGCGATGCCGCCGGCGCCCAGCAGCACGGTCGGGCCCACAAGCGGATCGTGGCGGTAACCCAGGATCAGCTCGATCAGCCGGTCCTCCATGGGCTGCACGAGGATGCCGTCGATCTGGGCGTGCGGCGCATGCAGCCGAACTGTGTTCAACATTTCCTGCACGGCAGTTTTCAATGCCGGAGCGTCGGAGATGTTGATGCGCACGGCTCCCAGTTCCGTCTTGTGCGCAAGATCGCGCGAGCAGACCTTGGCGGCAAGCGGGTACGCGACGCCGTGATCAAGCCGTTCAGGTGCAAGCAGTTGGCCTTGCGCGACGGGCACGCCCAGGACGCGGAACAGCAGTCCGGCCTCGAACTCGCTAAGCATGCCGGTTCGCGGAAGTTCGTCCGGCCACGGCAGCGGCTCGCCCGGACAAGGCGGCCGGCCCTCGGGCCCAAAGAACACGGCCAACGCGTCGGCGCAGGCTTCGGGTGTACGAAATGCCGGGATACCCGCCGCTTGCAGCAGCGCCAGCGATTCCGGCGCTTCGGGTGCAAGGAACACCGCAAGCGGCTTGGTGGCGGGCTTGTCGGCCTCAAGCAACGGCTGGACGGCCAGACCCGGATGGAATTGCGCAGACGAACCGACAACGCTTAGCACCGCGTCGCACCACTCGGCGCGCAGCAGGGCCTCGAGCAGCAGCTTGTACTGCGCGCTGCTCGCCGCCAATGTCAGGTCGATGACCGGCGTTTCCCGAATCTTCAGACCGCTCTCTGCGATCTCTCGCACGAAATCAGCGGGCGGTGCAACGGCGGCCAGACCGCGCAGGCCCAGGTTGTCGACCACCGTCGCCGCGCCGCCGCCCGTGGTCGTGATGACCGCCACTCGCGCCACGGCCTC
>DALZRX010000104.1:0-10721 GCA_032015805.1 Achromobacter sp. | reverse complement strand
GCCAGATCAACACCGACCCGCGCCGCGGCCGCACCGAAAACCATCCGCTCAATCCCGTGCGCCTGGATTCCGCCGCCCGGCTGGAAATCGCGCGCCAGGGTTTGTCGGAAGACAGCGTTCCGCCCGAGGGCCAGCGCGTGCTGGTGCAGCGCAGCGGCAACGTCGCGTTCGACGTGACCGACCGCGTCCACCCCAGCGTCGCGGCCACCGTGACGCTGGCTGCCCGCATCGTCGGCCTGGACATCGCCGGCGTGGATCTCGTGGCCGAAGACATCACGCGCCCGCTGGACGAACAGCGCGGCGCCATCGTCGAAGTCAACGCCGGCCCCGGTCTGCTGATGCACCTGAAGCCCGCCGACGGCACGCCGCGTCCTGTCGGCCGCGCGATTGTCGACCACCTCTTCCCCGAAGGCGAAGCGGGCCGCATTCCCATCGTCGGCGTCACGGGCACCAACGGCAAGACCGTCGTCGCCCGCCTGGTGGCGCGCCTGCTGCACCTGTCCGGCAAGCGCACCGGCCTGGCGTGCAGCGAAGGTCTCTACCTGGACCGCCGTCTCGTGCAAAAGGGCGACCGCGCCGACTTCGCGTCGGGCACGCGCCTGCTGATGAACCGCAATGTAGACGCCGCCGTCATCGAGAACGACAGCGGCGTGATCCTTGGCCAGGGCCTCGCCTATGACCGCTGCCAGGTCGGCGTGGTCACCAACATCGACGACGGCGATCACCTTGGCGATTACGACATCAACGAAACGGAGCGCCTGTTCAGCGTGTTCCGCACGCAGGTGGACGTGGTGCTGCCCAGTGGCGTCGCCGTGCTGAACGCACGCGATCCGCGCGTGGTCGAAATGGCCGAACTCTGCGACGGCGCCGTGATCTTCTTCGGCATCGACCCCGCCCTGCCCGCCATCGCGCAGCACCTGGCCCAGGACGGACGTGCGGTGTTCGTGCGCGACGGCAGCATCATCCTGGCGCAGGGTTCCCAGGAAGAGCGGCTGGCCGACGTGGCCGCCATTCCGCTGACGCATGGCGGCCGCGTGGCCTTCCAGGTTGAAAATGTGCTGGCGGCCGTGGGCTCGGCCTGGGCGCTCGACATCCCGGTCGAACTGATCCGTGCCGGCATCGAGACCTTCGACATCGATCAGGCCGACGCCCCGTGGCAGTTCACGTTGTTCGAACGCAATGGCGCCACGGTCGTGGTGGACGACGTGCACAACGCGTCCGCGCTGCGCCCGCTGATCACGGCCATCGACCAGTTCCCGTCCGCAAAGCGCGCCGCCGTCTATTCGGCCGGTGCGGACCGCCGCGACGCGGACCTGATCGAACAGGGCAAGCTGCTGGGCGACGCCTTCGACCGCGTGGTCCTCTATGACGACGCGACGGTTCGCAGCAAGCGCCCGGACGGCGAGGCGCGCGCATTGCTGCGCCAGGGCCTGGCGCAGGGCAGCCGCGTCAAGGACATCCACGAAGAGCCCGACCACGGCACGGCCGTTGCCAGCGTGCTGGACGGCATCGGAAGCGGCGACTTCGCCCTGCTGCAGTCCGATGAGGCCTTCTCCGGCCCTACCATCGACCTGGTCCGCCGCTGGATCCAACAAAACTGACCCTATCCCGCGCGCGCCCGCCCCTTCTCGCGGACGCGCGCCAGACGACAGGAATACCTGCCATGGAAGTCTCCCGTATCCGAGCATTGCGCGGCCCCAATCTGTGGAGCAAGAACACCGCGATCGAGGCCATCGTGTCCTGCGGTGACGCAGAATGCTCCATTGACAATCTGCCCGAGTTCGAAGCCCGCCTGCGCGCGCGGCTGCCGCAAACCGGGCTGCTGCGCCCCGAAGGCCACCAGGGCGCGGTGTCCATTGCGCACGTGCTGCAGATCGTCGCGCTGACGATGCAGGCGCATGCCGGCTGCCCCGTCACGTTCGGCCGCACGGCCTCCACCATCGAGCCCGGCGTGTTCCAGGTCGTGGTCGAGTACAGCGAGGAAGAAGTCGGCAAGCTGGCGATGGCACTGGCGCAGGATCTTGTCCGTGCCGCGCTGGACGACACGGCGTTCGACATTGCGGAGGCCTTGAAGCGCCTGCGCGAACTGGACGAAGACGTGCGCCTCGGACCCAGCACCGGCTCCATCGTAAACGCCGCCACGGTGCGCAACATTCCCTACCGGCGCCTCACGCAGGGCAGCATGGTGCAGTTCGGCTGGGGCAGCAAGCAGCGCCGCATCCAGGCCGCCGAAACCGACCAGACCAGCGCCATCTCGGAATCGATCGCGCAGGACAAGGACCTGACCAAGATGCTGCTGGACGCCGCCGGCGTACCGGTGCCGATGGGACGGTCCGTGACCACCGCCGAAGCGGCCTGGGAAGCGGCGCAGGAGCTGGGCGGCCCGGTCGTGGTGAAGCCGCGCGACGGCAGCCAGGGCCGTGGCGTCGCCGTCAACATCGAAACGCGCGAGCGCGTGATCCAGGCCTTTGAAGTGGCCGAAGAGATCAGCTCCGAAGTCATCGTCGAGCGCTACATCCCCGGCCATGACTTTCGCCTGCTGGTCGTCGGCGGCGCACTGGTCGCGGCGTCGCGCCGTGATCCGCCGCAGGTCACCGGCGACGGTCAGCAAACCATCCGCCAGTTGGTCGACCAGGTCAACGCCGACCCGCTGCGCGGCGACGGACACGCCACCTCGCTGACCAAGATCCGCTTTGACGACATCGCCTTGGCGACGCTGAAAAAGCAGGGCTTCGACGCCGATTCCGTGCCGCCTTCCGGCACGCTGATCTTCCTGCGCAACAACGCCAACCTGAGCACCGGCGGCTCCGCCACCGACGTGACCGACGAAGTCCATCCCGAAATGGCGGCGCGCGCGGTTTCCGCCGCCCGCATGATCGGCCTGGACATCTGCGGCGTGGACGTGGTGGCCGAAAGCGTCCAATACCCGCTCGAAGACCAGCATGGGGGCGTCGTCGAGGTCAACGCCGCGCCCGGCCTGCGCATGCACCTGAACCCCTCGTTCGGCAAGGGCCGCGCGGTGGGAGAAGCCATCATCGCCAACATGTTCGCGGACGGCGACGACGGCCGCATTCCGGTGGTGGCCGTCGCGGGAACGAACGGCAAGACCACCACGGTCCGCCTGACCGCGCATCTGCTCGGCGTGGCCGGCAACCGCGTGGGCATGACGAACTCGGATGGCGTGTATGTCGACAATCTGCGCATCGACACGGGCGACTGCAGCGGCCCGCGCAGCGCGCGCAGCGTGCTGATGCACCCGGACGTGGACGCCGCTGTGTTCGAAACCGCGCGCGGCGGTATCCTGCGCGAAGGCCTGGCCTTCGATCGCTGCAACGTCGCCATCGTCACCAACATCGGCATGGGCGACCATCTGGGTCTTGGCTACATCAGCACGGTCGAGGACCTGGCCGTGGTCAAGCGCGTCATCGTCCAGCACGTGCATCCCTCGGGCATGGCGGTGCTCAACGCGGCCGATCCCATCGTGGCCGAGATGGCCTCGAGCTGCCCGGGCTCCATCACCTACTTTGCCGAAGACCGCAACCACCCCGTGCTGGCCACGCACCGCGCGCAGGGCCTGCGCTCGGTCTACCGGGACGGCGATGCCATCGTCGCGGCGCAAGGCGCTGACGAAGCGCGCTTCCCGCTGGCCGACATTCCGCTCACGCGCAACGGCACGATCACCTTCCAGGTCGAGAACGCCATGGCGTCGATCGCGGCGGCCTGGGCGCTGGGCCTGGGCTGGGATGTCGTGCGCCGCGGCCTTGCCACCTTCGTCAACGATGCGCAGACGGCACCCGGACGCTTCAACGTGTTCGACCATCGCGGCGCGACGGTGATCGCCGACTACGGCCACAACCCCGACGCCATCCAGGCGCTGGTGCGCGCGGTGGACGCCATGCCGGCCACGCGCCGCTCGGTGGTCATCAGCGGCGCGGGCGATCGCCGCGACGAGGACATCCGCATGCAGACAGAAATCCTGGGCGCGGCGTTCGACGACGTACTGCTGTACCAGGACCAATGCCAACGCGGTCGCGCCGACGGCGAAGTGCTGGCATTGCTGCAGCAGGGCCTGGTGGGCGCCACCCGCACCACGCACATCGAGGAAATCCACGGCGAGTTCCTGGCGATCGACACGGCATTGGGTCGCCTGAATCCCGGCGACCTGTGCCTGATCCTCGTGGACCAGGTGGAAGAGGCGCTGGAGCACATCGCAAAGCGCATTGCGCAGCCCTGAGCGGGCGGGGCAATGCAAACGGGGCGCTCAGGCGCCCCGTTTTTTTTTGCCCTACGCCGCGTAGTTGTTCCTTGCAATGCCAGGACGCTCGCAACGCGGCGCCCCGCGCACCTCACGGCGGCGTCAGCCCTGCGGCACGGCCACCGGCGCCGAAGCCTGATACCTGTCCGTCACGTGCGTGCATCCCACGGCAGCCATGGCGCCGAGCGCCAGCAAGATGGCGCTGCAAAGTCGTTTCGTCATGCGAGCTTTTCTCCCTTTGCGTGTCGAACCGCCAACCGGTTCCGTGTGGACTATACCGGCATGCGCGGTGCCCGGCCAGCCGCGCCAGCGCTGGCTTTCGAGCGGATCGGTTACTAGCCGCGCTCAAAAGGGGTCAAATGGTTGCTCAAATGTAACTCGCCCCTATCGCCCCCCGAGGCGGGTTTCTCGTCGCAAACGTGGGATTTTTCCCGTACCGGCGCAGTTACATTTGCCCACAGCGTGGTTTGACAGCCCCAGGGGGCGACTCGTACGTTAGAAGCTAGCTGATCAGTGCCCAACCCACCGCGTTTCGGCAGGTTTATAGGCCATAAGCCTGCCACCGCAAGCAACCAGAGAGAGGTCACCATGAACAACGACATCATCGCCGGAAAGTGGAAGCAACTGACGGGCAAGGCCAAGGCGGCTTGGGGTGAACTCACCGACGACGAGCTGACCCGTACCGAAGGCAATGCCGAGCGCCTGGCTGGTCTGATCCAGGAGCGTTACGGCAAGACCAAGGAAGAGGCGCAAAAGGAAGTCCGGGATTTCTTCGACCGTAATCCCTGATCCCGTTAACCACCAGGAGAAGCTGACATGTTGCATTACGCCGTAGTTTTCTTCGTTATCGCGATCATCGCGGCTGTCCTGGGGTTCGGCGGCATCGCCGCCGGCGCCGCGGGCATCGCCAAGATCCTGTTCTTCGTCTTTCTGGTCCTGGCACTGCTGTCGATTCTCGGCGGCGCCTTCCGCAAGAAATAGAACCCGCATCTGAGCAGCATTAGATAGTCATTGCGTCTTGAACGCGCTGAACACCAATAAAAGGAGCATTACTATGGAAATTCGCAAGCTGATCGCCGCCGCCGCACTGGGTACTGGCGCTGTCTTCACTTCCATGGCTTTTGCCGCCAACGACGGCAAGCCGAAACAGTCCGTGGGTGAATACGCGTCCGACGCCACCGTGACCACCAAGGTCAAGGCCGCCTTCGTGGCCGACAAGCAGCTGAGCGCTTTGGAAATCGCCGTCGAAACCAACAACGGCGAAGCCACGCTGACTGGCACCGTGGGCACCGCAGCCGAAGCGGATCACGCCGCCAAGGTCGCCCGTGGCGTCGAAGGCGTAAAGCAGGTCAAGAACAACATCAAGGTTGATCCGGCCAAGAACCGCAAGTAAGCACGGCATCGAATCGATCGACGCCTGATTTGAAAACGGCGCCTGCGGCAACGCAGGCGCCGTTTTCACGTGCGCGCGGAGAACATGCTGCGTGGCTACACCGTCACTTCGCCCCGGCCGATTTCCAGCGCGCGACCGCCCACGCGGATGCGGCCGTCGGTGGAAACGTCGAGCTGCAGACGGCACGGGCGCCCCGTCTGGTCGCCCTGCTCCACCAGCATGCTGGCCGGCAGCGCGGCCTGGCGATGCAGCAGCCAGCCACCCAGGTTGGCGCAGGCCGAGCCGGTGCCGGGATCTTCGTTGATGCCGCCCCCAGGCTTGGCATAAAAGTAGCGGGCGACCATCACCTGCCGGCCTGCCTGGACGTTGCCTTCGTCCGGAGCAAAAAGATACAGGGTCTTGCGCCCCAGGCTGCTGGCCTGCCAACGATCCAGCAAAGACGGGTTGGGCGCGGCACGGCGCACCGCGTCCACCGTTGCAAGCGGCACGAGCAAGTGGTCCGCGCCCGTGTCGACCCAGATCGGATCGGCGAAGAGGTCCGCCGCCGACAGTCCCACGAGTTCAGCGATGGCGGCGGGGTCCAACGCCGGCGTGGCGGTGCGCACACCGTCCGGACAAGGCGCGGTAAAGGTCCACGTGTCGGTCCAGGTACCGGTCCCGGTGTTGCCGCTGGCTGTCAACGGCACGACGCCGGCCTGGAACTCCAGCGTCAACGCATCCCCGGTCTGCCGCAGGTCGCGCACGACCTGCGCAGTACCAATGGCGGGATGCCCGGCGAATTTCATTTCAAAACCGGGCGTGAAGATGCGCACGCGCGCCGCGGCACGCTCGGAAGGCAGGATGAATGTGGTTTCGGAAAGATTGAACTGCGCCGCGAGATTGAGCATGGTGGCGTCGTCCATGCCGCGGGCATCTTCAAAAACACAGAGTTGATTGCCGCTGAACGTTGAAGCGGCAAAAACGTTGAGAAGGCGAAACGCGTAGGAAGCCATGGCGAAAAGCAGTGAGGGGAAATGCCGGCCACGCCGGCGCAGCCCCCACTCTATCGCAGCAGCCGGCCGGGCGCTTACCAGACTGCGAAGAACAGCACCCAGGCCAGGCAGAACGGCGCCAGGCCAGCCGCCAGCACCACGCCCGCGCCCACCTTGCGCACCGCGCTGACCGGGCGCGGCTTGAGCAGACGCACATAAAGACGCAGCGTCCACAGCACCGCCAGCGTCAGCAACGTGAACCGCACCGGCGTGGCCCAGGCGGCCTGCACGCCTTCATGCTTGAGCAGCGTGATGGTGGTGGCCGACAGGCCCAGGAACACGCCGATGCCGGCCGACGGGATCAGCGCCTGCGCCAGCTTGTGCAGGCCGGCCCGTCCCCAGCGCGATACGGGTGCATGGGCAGCGTGGGAATTCAGGGGCGCCGGCGGCACGGGTGCAGCCGGCGCAATGCGGTCGGCGATCCACAACGACAGGAACGCCGCGCCGCCCACGCATATCGTGGCGCCCACGACAAACAGCAGGATGCCGGCGCCGTCCAGCCACGAGAAGCTGTCGTTCACGTCGGGATAATGCGTCAGGATGAACCAAGGCGCGTTGTCCATCAGCGGCCACAGGATGTCGTGCTCGACCAGCCACGTCGCGGCCCATTGCTTGGCCGTCACGTACCAGGGGCTGGCGCTCCAGAGGAACGCGCCGATGGCAATGCCCATCAATCCGAAGCACAGCAATGCCGTCTGCCACGGATCGCCGTCGGCCACGTGCACGATTTCTTCCTCGGGCGAGCGCGGCGTCAGCGCGATGGCGCCGCGGTAGCCGCTGCAGCGGCCACAGACGTGGCAGTCGCCCGCGCCCTTCATGTGGCGCAGCGGCACCAGCGGCGCACAGTTGATGGGCTCGATCCGTATCACCGGATGACGCCACTTTTCCTCGTCGACCTTGAAGTGCCACGGCGCCAGCTTGGCCAAGAGGTTGAACACGCCATTGACCGGGCACAGGTACTTGCACCACACGCGCTTGCTGCGGCCATACCGCCAGCCGACGATCATGGCCGCCACGGTGGATCCGCCCAGCACGGCCAGCACCGCCAACGGATATTGGTAGACGCTGACAAGCTGTCCGTAGATGGTCGTCAGCGCGAAGGCCACGAAGGGCCAGCCGCCCCATCGCATCCACTTCGGGATCGCGCGCCCCTGTCCGCGCTCGCTGGCCCATTCGGTCAGCATGCCTTCGGGACAGAGCCAGCCGCACCACGCGCGGCCCAGGATCGGCATCGAGATCAGCACGAACGGCCACCACACGCCCCAGAACGCGAACTGCGCCACAACGGTCAGGTTGTTGAACACCGACGCCGCGTTGTCGGGCAGCGGCAGCAGCGCGGGCACGATAAGGAGGAACGCGTACAACGCGACAATGCCCCACTGCAGCTTGCGCAACAGCGGGGCATGGTCACGAAGGAAGTCGGCGATGCGGGAGGTTGCCCTCCCGAGGGCAGCAGCCATGGTCAAACCTTCAAGAATTCAGTCCGGAGAAAAAACCGGAATCAGGATGCTGCCCGGGCCGCGGCCACGGGGGCGGGCCGGCCGCCCACCCAGCGCAGCAGCGCCCAGACGATGATCCAGTAAGCAACCCAGAGCAGGACCGAAATGAGCGCCGGCAGCGCGCGGTAGCCGGCGAAGTCGGCCAGCACCTTGCCAACGCCCGTACTGTCGCTGAGCAGCCAGGAGCTGTCCCAGACCGGGTCCACGATGGTCGGCAGGACATCCAGGGAAATCAGGTGATCCAGGCCGCCCACCAGCAGCGAACCGGCCAGGAGCAACAGCAGGACTTCGGTCACGAAGAAGAAGCGGCGCCACGTGATGAGCTTGCCGCCCAGTTGCAGCAGCCAGAAGGTCAGCAGCGCCACGGCAAAGCCCGCCACGCCGGCCCCGGCCAGCATCAGCATGTCGCTGCCGCCCTCACCCGCCGACACCGTGCCGTACAGGAACACGACGGTCTCGCTGCCTTCGCGGGCCACGGCGATGGCAACCAGCACCAAAAGGCCCCACCAATTGTCATTCGCCACGGAGGCGCGCGCCCCGCTTTCGAGTTCGCCCTTGAGCGTGCGGCCGTGCTTCTTCATCCACACGACCATCTGCACCACCAGTGCGCACGCCGCCAGCGACATGATGGCCTGGAACCACTCCTGGCCTTCATCGCTGAGCCAGGACGACACGCCCAGCAGCACCAGCGCCAGCGCGACTGCCAGCGCCAGTCCGGCCGCGACGCCGCCCCACAGATAGGGCAGACCGCGCTTGCCTTCCGGCGTGGCGCGCAGCCACGTGTACAGGATGCCCACCACGAGGAGGGCTTCGACGCTTTCGCGCCAGACGATGAAAAGTACCTGTTCCATGCTTTGGTGCCGCGTTATTCCTTGGGCTTGACGACCAAGGTGCCTTTCACGCTCTGGTGAAAGTCGTCAAAAAAGGGATATTCGCCCGGACGCGAAATGGTGATCACCACGAAGGATTTCACCCCCGGCCCAAGGACTTTTTCCTTGCGCAGCGGAATGCTTTCGAATTCCACCGGCTCATTGCTCTCGTTGATCAGTTCGATCTTGAAACGGCCCGCCGGGACTTCCAGGGTGGCGGGTTCGAAGGTGCCGTCCGGCTTGAACCTGAGGGTGAACGTGGGCAGTTCGGCCGCCTGCGCGGGCGCCATGCCCGCCACGCCGGCCAGGCCGATCAGCATTGCGGCAAGAACGCGAAGCAGGCGGCGCACGATCAGTAACCGCCCTTCTTGCCTGTGCCGGCGTAGACGAACTCATATTCCAGATCGAACGGCTCGAACCATTCGCCCACGCCCGTTTCCTTGTCGACGTGGCGGCCGAAGTGGCTCATCTTGTTCGCGGTGGGCGGCATGATCGTGTACTTCAGCTTGTATTTGCCAGGACCTTCCAGCTTCACGTTTTCGCCGTAGTGCGGACCGTCGTTGGCGACCATCGGCATGAAGGTGCCCTTCTGCACGTTCTGGCTGCCGACCTTCTGGATTTCGTAGTTCACGACCAGGTACGGCACCCACTCGCCTTCCGGGAAGCCCGTCTTGTTGCCGGCGGTGGCGTGGATGTCGGCCTCAAGGTGCACATCGGAATCCTTGGCCGGACGCATCATCCCGGGCGGGTCCATTTCGATCGGCTGCAGATACACGGCGCCGATTTCCATTCCCCCCTTCTGGGCAGGCTTGCCGATGGGGTATTCGGCCGCATGGGCGGCGGACACGCTCAACGCGACAATGGCCAGCGCCAAGGCTTTCTTGATCATGTGCATAATCCTTGAGACACAAATGAAAATAGCGGCTCTCAAAACACAAACAAGAACCGTTTTCATTAATTTAGTGGATTTTGCTGACACAGCCCTGAACCTGGGCACACTAAAAGTGCCGGATCATTGCGTTGGCTCAATCGGCAAAAAGCCGCCTTGGCATGCGCCAAGACGGCTTTTTTTGCGTTGACGCGGACCGTGAAGGCCCGACGTCCGCCGGCGGCTATTTGCGGCCGGCGCCCGGGGTACTGCCCGGCGTGAACGGGAAGGTCGAGAACATCGCACGCGTCTGGTCCTGCATCTGGTCCTGCATCTGCACGAACAGGTTTTTGCTCTGGTCGATGTAGTTGTTCATCATGTTCTGCAGCATCGGCGTCTGCACATTCATGAATTGCGTCCAGGCTTCCGGGCCGAACTGGCTGCCGTACAGACCCTTGGACTGCTCGGCCATGCGCTGCTGGATCTCCATGAACGCCTGGATGTTCTTCTCGAGGTAGGACCCCATGATGCCTTGCATGGCGTGGCCGTAGAAACGGATGATCTGCGAGAGCATGTTCGAGGAGAACATGGGCATGCCGCCGCTCTCCTCTTCAAGAATGATCTGCAAGAGGATGCTGCGCGTCAGGTCTTCGCCGCTCTTGGCGTCGACGACCTGGAATTCTTCGTTGGCCAGGACCAGTTGCTTGACATCTGCCAGGGTGATGTAGGTGCTGGTCCGGGTGTCGTATAAGCGACGGTTGGGGTACTTTTTAATCAGGCGCAGGCTGGCGCCGGTTTGTGCTTGC
>DALZRX010000103.1:0-10749 GCA_032015805.1 Achromobacter sp. | reverse complement strand
GCGCCGCCGTCGGCGCCCAGTCCGCCTTGCAACAGGCTGTAGATGCCATGCGACTGCGCGCCCGTCGTGGTGATGCCGATGGGAGATGCGCTTGTGCCGGTCAGTTGCAGCGTCAGGCTCCCTGCGTTGCCGCCCGACCCGCCATTGCCCGCATTGCTGCTGCCAAAGCCCAGGGCGTCCCCGCCATACGGGGCGCCCACGCCGCCCGCGCCGCCTTGCTGCAGCGTCTGCACACCCGAAGCGTTGTCGCCATTGGTCGACAGGGCAACCGTCGTGCCGGCCGCCGAGACCGACAGGCTGGCGTCGCCGGCAATGCCGCCAAGGCCGCCATTACGATCGTGATAACTGCCGGAATTGAACTGCCCCCCGCCAGCGCCGCCCTGGGCCCAGAGCCGCAACGCAGGCAGTTTGCTGCCGGTGGTGGCGACGCTGGTGCCGGTATTGTTGATCTGCACGGAAGCCGCCGAGGCCGGCGCGCCCGCCGTGATGGTGCCCGCGTTGCCCGCGTTGCCGCCGCTCGTGTAGTCTTCATCGGCCAGGCCGTTGCCGGCGTCTCCGCCCAGCAGAATGGCCGCGACGCCCGCGCCGGCGACCGGGGACGTTCCGGTCTGGTTCACCGTGACGGATCCGCCTTGAAGCGTGACGATCGCGCTGGTCGCGTTGCCCCCGGCGCCGCCGTTGCCCAGTCCCCCCGTGGCGCTGTCGCCGCCATTCCCGCCGTGCGATTCCGCCAGGATGCCGTAGAGACCGGCGTTGCTGCCTGAACTGCCGTTTGCCCAGGTCCAGTTCACGAGCACCTGGCCGCTGTTCACGATCGAGACATTTCCCGCGCCGCCGCCGTAGTTCCCGCCGCCGTTGTACTGCGTCGCGCCGTAACCGCCATTGCTGGCCGCCTGGATGCCTGCAAACCGGCCCGTGCCATTGAGCGTGGCCTTGATGCTGCCCGAGTTGCTGATGTGCGCGCCGGCCGATTGCCCGCCGGGGCCATAGGGGTTGTGATCGTCATTGGTGCCCGCGCCCGCGCCGCCCTCGCTCAGGGCCGCCACCGCGGCGCCGCCAGGCGTTGTCACCATCGTCAACTGCGTCATGTCCACCGACGCGGTGTTGTTCAGGGTGACGACGGAGCTGGTGCCGGCATTGCCGCCGCCGCCGCCGTTTTCGTCATTGCTGGACGAGGCCGCATCGCCGCCGTGCAACTGGGCCAATACGCCGTACAGGTTGCCGTTGGTGGTGACGTAAGTGCCGGACGAAAGGATGAGACTGCCGCTGTTGTTCACCGTCAGCCCGGCCGCGCTATAGCCGTTCAGGCTGTTCGTGTTGCCCGGATCGCCAAAGGCCAGCACGGAAAGTCCAGCGGGCGTGTTCGCGTTCACGCCCACACTGATGTCCAGACCCGTCGAGACGTTCATCACCGGCACGGGCGAATTGAACCCGCTGGGGGGTTCCACGACCACCGGGCTCCAGTAGGAACCGGACAGGCTGCAAGTCAGGGTGCCGTTGCCGCCCGGCGGACATGTCAACTGCGCCGAGGCCGTGCCGGTCAGCAGCACACCCGCGATCGCGGCGGCAATTTGAGTCAGTCGAAAGGGCGAGGCGGTATGGGTCATGCTGCTGTATCCAGTTTGCCTCCCGTGACACTCAAGGGCTGCGTGGGCAAAAAAGGTCGAACCATACGGGTTAACGGTCCCCACCGCATCAGCCTTTAGTCGTAGATGCCCGCAGCGCGCCCGCCGCGGATCCGTTATTTGCGGGTCCAGCGGCCCAATCCGCTGCCGTCGTAGTACTTGATGTCAAAGCCCTGAGCCCGTCCCTGGTCGATCCTGAAGACGATGGAGGCCCGCGAGGCGATCATGGCGGCTTCGCCGGCCGGCGAAAAGGCGAACGTGTCGCCGTCCCAGTGGCGCACGGGAAAGCGCATGCCCGCGGGCCCCAGCACCAGCGTCAGCGCGCCGTTGGCTTCCTGGATGTGGGCAGGGCCGTAGTAGGGGTTGTCGAACGTGCCGGTGTATTGCGACAACGCCTTCGGCGCGGCAGGCTTGGCGGGATCGGCCTGTCCGGTCAGGTCGGCCTGCGGTTCAAAAAGCGCCTTCATGGCGCCGTTGTAGGCCGCGAACCAGTCGCGGGAAGACTTGCCGTACAGCGCCGTGTCGGTGAACGTGGCCGCGACGGCTTCGGCCGCGCCCACGGGGGCGCCATTGGTCAGGACCACGATGCCGATTCCGGCGGAAGGCACGATGCGGAACGTGGTTCCCGTGCCAACCAGGAAGGCGCCGGAATGCCCCATCGAAGGGCGTCCGCCGGTTTCCGTGTTGACGTTGAATCCATAGCCATAGAAGCCGGAACGTGCATCCAGATCGGGCGCGCGGGCGCTGAAGGCCTGAGGCGACAGCGCGGGCAGCAGCGCATCGGGGGCGGCCAGCGGCTTGCCCTGGTGTTGCCCGTCAGCCAGCAGCAGTTTGAGCCACTGCGCCAGATCCACCACCGTCGAGGAGACGCCGCCGGCGGGCGCCTGGGCATCCGCATTGCGCTGGCCTGCCTGCACGAAGCGGCCGTTCTGGTAGGCATGCAGCAAGGCGCGATTGGCGTGCGCCTCGAAGTCGGCATATCGGTAACTGGTCGATGCCATGCCCAGCGGCTTGAAGAGCTGTTCGTCGGCAAGCTGCTCCCAGGGGCGTCCCGCCGCGCGGGCCACGGCTTCGGCGCCTATCGTGGTGCTGAAGTTGGCGTAGTGGTACGACGTCCGAAAGGCGGTAAGCGGCAAGAGACGCAGGCGCGCGATGACATCGCTGCGGGAAAAACCCAGGTCTTCAAGATCGTCGCCCGCCGTGCCGGGCAGCCCGGTGCGGTGCGCGAAGAAATCCCCGATCGTGGCGTGTTCGGACACATAGGCGTTGCTGAGCGCAAAGCCGGGCAGGTGACGCGACACGGGGTCGTCCCAGGCGGCCTTGCCCTTGGTGATTTGGATGGCCGCCACCGTGGCCGACAGCGACTTGGAGATGGACGCGATCTGGAACACCGTCTCGGCGTTCACGGGCGCCTGCTTCCCTGCTTCGCGCGTGCCGTAGCCTTGTGCCAGGACCGTCTTGCCGTCGATGACCACGGCGACCGCCATGCCCGGCACGTGGCTGCGCTTCATGATGTCCGCAACGATCGCGGGCAGTTCCTGCACGGCGCGTTCCCGGCTTGCGGCCGGGATGGCGACCGCGTCGGCAGGCGGATAGGGCGCGCTCGTGATTGGCACGGGCTGCGACCACGCGGGCGCGATGCCGCCGAGAGCCAGGACGATCACTGCGGTGATGCGTGTGTGTTTGCTTTTCATGGTGGCCTCAGAAACCTGCTTGGTAAGCGATGCGAAAAACGCCTTGGCTGATGCGCAGCGTCTGGTCGCGCTGATGGGTGAGTCCTGCCTGCACGATAAATCCGAGGGGAGTGACATAGGTGATCGCGCCCGATACACCCCAGTCCGTGCCGTCCACGAGACCGTACCGCGCCAGCTTCTGGCTGCCGCCGCTCAGCTTGCGCGCGGCGGCCGTCGCCGTGAGCTGCCAGCGGTCGCGCGATAGCGATACGGAGGTCACGCCATTGCCGTTGGAGACGGGCGCGCCGCGGAAGGCGCTGGAGTACGTGGCTTCGTTGAACCAGGTCAGGTTCCATGCGTTGGCCAGCGGCGTGTCGTAACTCAGGCGGGCGGACACGGTGTTGGCGCTTTTCCCCTGGTTCGGGTCCAGGTGCAGCCGCCCCGCGTCCAGACCGCCCGACAGGCCCGGGAGGCCGGGCAGATCGCGGAAATCGTACGAGACGATGAAAGACTTGAGCTGATCGCTGAACCTCGGCGGCTGATCGGGGCCGAGCAGGCCGCCGTCCAGGCTGAATCGGCGGTTCATGGCGGTGTTGTCGCGCTTGAAGAGGAGGGCGGCCACCGAGTGCGTGCCCCGGCCCGCGGTATCCAGGGTGTAGCGGCCGCCCAGGCCGATCGAGCCGCGGAATTCCGAGTTCTCGTTGAAGCCCGAGTACAGGCCGTCGACGGCGTGCCAGGCGTCGCCGAAACCCAGGTCCATCTTGCCGCCGTACAGCGCGTAGTTGTCGGCGGTGTAGGCCGCGAAAAGGTTGTCCAGGTCCACGCCCAGATCGGAGAAGGCGTTGTCCTTCGTGTCGTTGGTGGACGAGTTGAACGTCGCCTTCGTGCGGATCGAGAACTGCCGCGTCAATTGCAGCACCAGCGCCGCTTCGGCCGTGGGTTGCACACTGCTCCAGTGTGAGCGGGGAAGCTGGCCGTTGTCGTCCTGCACGCCGAAAAAGCCGGTATAGCCGGTCATCAGCAGGAACCGGCCGTTCAATCTCGGGTAGGTGTCGTCGCCGTCGGCAAGATCGCTGTAGGGCGTGAGGAAGATCTCGGTCTTGAAGATGTCGCGGGCCTGCTGGGCGGATGCGCCCTGCGCGGCCACGGCCAGCAGCGCCGCCGCGGCAGCCCGGCACAGCGCCTGGCCCACTGCACTCACCGCGCCAGCTCGGCGGCCAGTTCGCGCACTTGCGCGTGGATGTTGTTGAACATCGCGAAGTTCACCCGGCTGGCGACGACAAAGATGCCCAGGTCGCGGTTGGGCGACAAGACGGCGTAGGACATGAAACCGCCCAGGCCGCCGCTCTTGCCCAAGAGGAGCGGCGTGCCGTTGCGCGGCAGCGTCACCACCCAGCCGAGCCCCATGCCGTCGGCGTCCTTGACTTCCGTGCCCACGACGGACTTCAGCCCGTCGTAGGGCAGCCACATCGTGTGGGCCAGCAAGGCGGCCTCGTTCGATTGCCGCGCGCCGGCCAGGTGCCAGCGCATCCAGCGCACCATGTCGTCGGCGGTGGCGTAGATGCCGGCGCTGGCGTACATGATGTCGGGCACCACGGCGTTGGGATCCGGCTTGTCGAAAGGATCCAGGCCGGTCATCAGGCGTTTTTTCTGCGCCTCGGTCAGCGCGTTGGTGGTGTCGGTCATCCCGGCGGGCTTGAAGACCTCGGCGGCGAGCACGGTCGAATAGTCCGCGCCGCCCGCCTTGGCCAGCGCATCGCCCAACAGGCCAAAGCCCAGGTTGGAGTACAGCGTGGTGGTGCCCGGGACATAAGCCGGCTTGTGGCTGCCCATCCACTTCCAGTAATGGGCGCGGTCGAACGCGGCGAACGGATTGTCGGACGGCTTGGCGTCCGGATCGGGCAGTTCGCGGGGCAGGCCGGCCGAGTGCGTCGCCAGGTCCAGCAGCGTCATCGGGCGCCCGTTGGATTCGACGTGGGCATGGTCGGGCGCGTACTTCGCCAGCGGGTCCGTCAGCTTGAGCTTGCCCTTGGCCGCCAGCGACGCCAGCACGTCTGCCGCAAACACCTTGGAGACCGACGCGATCCTGAAAATGGAACGGCCGTCCGGTTCGACGCCGCTGCCGGGCGCGGTTTCGCCGTAGCCCTTGATCACCACGTCATCGCCGCGCACGGCCGCGATGATCAATCCCGGCGCGCCGGCGTCCAGGTACAACTGCATGCCGGCCATGGACACGGCATCCTGCAACGCCAGGTCGGCCGCCCGGGCCTGGCTTGCGCCCAATATGCAGGCGGCGGTCAAGGCAAGGGAAGTGATGCGCGGCAGAAGGCGGGAGGTCGGCATGCGTTTCTCACGGAGAGGCGCGAGGAACGGGTGCTCCCCAGCATGCGGGATGATCCCAAAAACCCGATGTCCAGCCACTCGCGTCAGGACGAAACAACATCCCGGCATGATGAATGGCATATTGCCGGCGGCGCGGCCGTCTGGCCGGGCTCAGATTCCCATGCGTTCGCGCAGCGGCTTGCGATAGGAACGGGACACCGGCCAGGTGTCGTCCACGGCCCGCATACGGATCAGCCACTTGTCCACGCTTCTGCGGTCCACATCCATGACATGCAACGCGTTCGCAATGGCGGTTCGGTGCACGCGGAAGAAGGTCTTCTCCGGCAGCAGCGTCGACCAGACGCCGAGCGCGCGCGAGTCCAGCACCATCGAGCCGTCCTCGAGCCAGATTTCGCTGTAGTTGCCCGCCGAGCGCACGCCCACGATGGTTTCCGGCTGCACGCCGCGGACCACGCCGCGCATGCTCAGGTAAACCACCGACGAGGCGAGATGGCCTGGCGCCGGCCCGCTGCGGACGTTTCCGTACTTGGCCTGCCCGATGAGGTTTGCGCATTGGTACAGGGCGCCGACCTCATCCGCGGTCCAGTGCCGGTGCCGCAGGGTGGTGTCGAAGCCGATGATGCCGCGAAGCTTGCCGTCATGGCAGACGGGCACGCTCAGCACGCTCTTGTTGCCCTGGCGCTGGAACTCGGCCTGGATGGCGCGCGCGGTGCGGGGCAGGTCATTGACGTCGTGGATGGCGACCGCCTGGCCCTTGACCATGAATCTGTGCAGCCAGGCAATCAGCGTGGTCGGCACATCCTGGAGTTCGGCGACAAAGGGATGGGTCTGGCCACGGCACCACTCATGGGTATTGCGCAGGCGCAGCATGTCCGGGCGGTATTCGATCATCCAGGCCCGGTCGACGTCCGACGTTTCGCCCATGTAGGCGAGCTGCACCGAGATCGCGTCGTCCGCGGTCCGCCTGAGCAGGCTCATCGCGCAGTGATAGAGCCAGTCCGATGACGGGGCCGGCCGGAGCAGGGTGACGGGGTGTGTCTGGTACTGGCCAACAACATCCTTCACGTGCGGTTCCCCCTGCGGCGGCATGGCGCGTCCTGGGCGCGCTGCGGGCGCGCGCGGCTCGGCAGGATTTTGCTACCGGCGGCGCGGTATGACAACAGGCCGGCGCGCCCGGGCGCCCGTCGGGTCCTGTTCAAACCGGCGCAGGCAACAGTGTGCCCGCACCGGTTTCTCGTGCGCGGGGTAACCCTCCTGACCCTGCCCTTAGACCCGAAAAGTATCAAGAATCGGCAGCCTCTCTGCTGAGTGTCCGCCGTTTATTTATGCTTTAAAGGTATCAATTTGGATTTCCAAAGTATTGGACGCGAAAAGTCGCCGGGTCTTATAAAGGCCTCGTGACCATCCCTTTCTCATCGCCGTCCATGCCCGCAGCCACCATTGAACGCATCGAAACCGCTCTTGTAGACCTTCCGACCATCCGTCCGCACAAGCTGTCGGTGGCGACGATGTATGGCCAGACGCTGATGCTGGTGAAGGTGTATTGCAGCGACGGCGTGGTGGGCATCGGCGAGGGCACCACCATCGCCGGCATGGCTTATGGCCCGGAAAGCCCCGAGGCGATGAAGTTGTCGATCGACGCGTATTTCGCGCCTGCCATGATCGGTCAGGACGCCACGCGCATCCAGGCGCTGATGGGGCACCTGGGCAAGCTGGTCAAGGTGAACCACTTTGCCAAGAGCGCGTTGGAAACCGCGTTGCTGGACGCGCACGGCAAGCGCCTGGGCGTGCCCGTCAGCGAACTCCTGGGCGGCCGCCGCCGGGACCGTCTGCCGGTGGCCTGGACGCTGGCGTCGGGCGACACCGCGCGCGACATCGCCGAGGCGGAGCAGATGCTGCAGGAGCGCCGCCATCGCATCTTCAAGCTGAAGATCGGCGCCCGGGATCCCAAGGTCGATATCGAACATGTGGCCGCGATCAAGCAGGCGCTGGGCGATCGCGGGGCGGTGCGCGTCGACGTGAACATGGCGTGGAGCGAAACGCAGGCGGCCTGGGCGATTCCGGCGTTGGCGCAGGCGGGTTGCGAGCTGGTGGAGCAGCCGGTGGCAAGCGCTGCGGCGTTGGCGCGGCTGGTGCGCCGCTTCCCGGTGGCGTTGATGGCCGACGAAGTCCTGCAAGGCCCCGACACCGCGTTTGAGATCGCGCGCCAGCATGGCGCGGACGTCTTCGCCATCAAGATCGAACAGAATGGCGGCCTGTTTGCGGCCCAGCGCGTCGCGGCGATTGCCGACGCGGCGGGCATCGAACTCTATGGCGGCACCATGCTCGAAGGCGCGATCAGCACGGTGGCGTCGGCGCATCTTTTCGCGAGCTTCGCCCATCTGCAATGGGGCACGGAGTTGTTCGGTCCCTTGCTGATCACCGAGGAAATCCTTACGCAGCCGCTGGACTACAGCGATTTCGAACTGACCGTGCCGGCTGGCCCGGGGCTGGGCATCGAACTGGACGATGCCCGCGTCAAGCGCTTCACGCGCGACGGGCTGGTCAAGGTCACGGACAAAAAGCATTGAGCCAACGCGGCGACGCTCGCCGCACGCCAGATTTCCATCGCAAAACCCACACAAACAGACAATCCATTGGAGACAGACATGAGCCTCGACGTATTCAACACGAACGAAGTGCAGGACCTGCTGAAGGCCGCGACCAATCTTGAAGGCAGCGACGGCAATCCGCGCTTCAAGCAGATCATGAACCGCTTGCTGAGCGATCTTTTCAAGGCCATCGATGACCTGGACATCACGCCGGACGAGGTGTGGGCCGGCGTCAACTACCTGAACCAGCTCGGCCGCGATGGCGAGGCGGCGTTGCTGGCCGCGGGCCTCGGCCTGGAGAAGTACCTGGACGTGCGCATGGATCACGAGGACAAGCTGGCCGGCCTGGACGGCGGCACGCCGCGCACCATCGAAGGCCCGCTCTACGTGGCCGGCGCGCCGGTGCGCGACGGCGTTTCGCGCATCGACGTCAATCCGGATGCCGACGCCGGGCCGCTGGTGATCCGCGGCGTCGTGCAGGACACTCACGGCGCGCCGATCGCCAACGCGGTGGTCGAGTGCTGGCATGCCAATTCCAAGGGCTTCTACTCGCACTTCGATCCGACGGGCGAACAGACCGAATTCAATCTGCGCGGCGCAGTCCGTACCGGCGCGGACGGCAAGTACGAGTTCCGCACCCTGATGCCCGTCGGCTACGGCTGTCCGCCCCAGGGGGCCACGCAGCAATTGCTGGACGCGCTGGGCCGCCACGGCAACCGTCCCGCGCACGTGCATTTCTTTGTCAGCGCGGACCAGCATCGCAAGCTGACGACGCAGTTCAACATCGAGGGCGATCCCCTCATCTGGGATGACTTCGCTTACGCCACCCGCGAAGCGCTGATCCCGCCGGTGA
Organism: Achromobacter sp.; assembly: GCA_032015805.1. Taxonomy (GTDB): domain Bacteria; phylum Pseudomonadota; class Gammaproteobacteria; order Burkholderiales; family Burkholderiaceae_B; genus Achromobacter. Next base: position 1,664 of record DALZRX010000103.1, on the reverse strand, counting down.
CCGACAAGACCGGCGGGGCCGACATGGGCCTGAAGGCAGACGCCTACAAGGAAATCGAGTTCAACGTCGTGCTCACCGGGCTGCTGCAGGGCAAGGACAACCAGATCGTGAATCGCCTGCGCGCCTCCGCCCAGGCCTGAACCCGGCAGGCATCGCCGCCGAGCGATGCCGCCACACCCCCCACACGCATACCGATAACGGGCTCCGCGCGAGCCCGGGGAGACTCTCATGGCCTCAACCCTCTCCATCCCGAACCTGATCGATCAGGAACGGATGGGCGCCTTCCAGTGGCGCGTCCTGCTTCTGTGCTTTCTGATCGCCCTGTTCGATGGTTTCGACACGCAGGCGATGGCGTTTACCGGGCCGGCCATCCTGGCGGCATTCAAGCTTGAGGCCAGCGAGTTGGCGCCGATCCTGACGGCGGGCATCGTCGGCATGACGGTGGGCGCCATGTCGCTGGGTCTGGTGGGCGACCGTATCGGCCGGCGGCCCGCCGCGCTGATCGGCGTGGCGGTGTTCGGGCTGGCGACGCTGTTGACCGCCGGGGCCACCGAGACCTGGCAGATTCTGGCGCTGCGGTTCATCGCGGGCCTTGGGATGGGCGGCTGCACGCCGATCGTGCTGGCGCTGGCGGCGGAATATGCGCCGGCGCGCCATCGTGGCGTTGTGATCACCGGGGTGCTGCTCGGCCTGCCGGCGGGCGCCATGCTTGGCGGCCTGCTGGCCGCGCGCATGCTGCCCGTGATCGGGTGGCAAGGCATCTTCATCGTGGGCGGCGTGGCGCCGCTCGTGCTGCTGGCGGCGCTGGTGTGGCTGTTGCCCGAGTCGCTGCAATTCAAGGCGATGCGCGGCGATGCGGCCGGTCAGGGGTATGTCGCCCGTATCCTCGCAAAGATCTCGCGCCAGCCGCTGCCCGCCGGCACGCGCTTCACGGTGCCGGAAGACGCGACGATCCGCGCCAGCGTCAAGGCGCTTTTCACGGACGGCTATGCGCGCAAGACGCTGGCAATCTGGTCGGTGTATCTGTTGAATTGGGTGGCGTGGTTCATGCTGCTGTCGTGGCTGCCCACGGTGCTCAAGGCCGCGGGCCTGCCGGCGGACCAGGCCCCGATGGGCACGTTCACGGTGAATCTGGTGTTCATCCTGTGCGCCTTTCCGCTGTCCTACCTGATGCCGCGCGTGTCGACCCGGTCGCTGCTGATCGCCATGTTCGCGCTGGGTATCGCGGTGGCGCTGGGGCTGGGCTACGCGGGCACGGACTGGACGCTCGTGTTCATCCTGATCGGCGCGGCGGGCCTGGGCATCGGCGGCCAGCAACTGGCGCTGAATTACCTGGTCATCGGCGCGTACCCGACCGCGCTGCGCGCCACGGCGACGGGCTGGTCCATCGGTATCGGACGCGCGGGCGCCATCATCGGCTCCGCCATCGGCGGCAGCTTCCTGGGCTGGTTCGGGCCGTCGGGCTTCTTCATGGTCCTGGCCGTTCCGCTGGCGGGGGCGCTGCTGGCCGTGCTGGCCGTGGACAACAAGTCGTCGCAACCCGCGCCGGGCGAGCTGTCGCGCGCGCATTGACCTGGAAACGGTATGAATCGCTTTGAAAATCAGATCGCGCTGGTGACCGGCGCCGCCCAGGGCGTCGGACGCGCCACCGCCAAACGCCTGGC